>JANOZA010000768.1:0-16471 GCA_031429155.1 Verrucomicrobiota bacterium
GGATCATGGGACAGCACTGCGCCGAATCGCCGGGTAAGACCCCGAAAATCACAACTCGACCCCTCAACGATTTTAGTTGCTCAGCCGCCGTCTCAACGGGGGAGCCTCCCCCGTGTTTTCGGCCCTATGGGATGCCAGTGAATCACAATGCCAAATCAACCTGAACCCTGGCGCGCTCGAAATCATCCGCTTCCAGCAGACGGTGCTGACGGAATCCCGTCATTATACCAATGAGCGAATCGGGAAACATTTCCAGCCTGGTGTTATAGGCCGTCGCAACGTCGTTGAAGTATGCCCGGGCCAGCGCGATGCGCTGCTCGGTTTCGATAAGCTTTTTCTGCAGGCCAAGAAATGCCGGATCCGTCCTGAGTGCCGGATAGCTCTCCGCCACGCCTGAGACGGTCTGCGCGACGCCGTGAAAATCCGGCCCGCTCACACCCGGCGGCGTGGCATCCAACTGCGTGCGCATCGCTGCCACCGCCGTCTGCACCTCTTTTTCATGCGAACTAAGTGCCTCGACGCACGCCACAAGTGGAGGTATCAGATCATGCCGGCGCTTGAACTGCACGTCTATCTGCGACCACCCCTGGCGCACGCGGTTCCTCGTATCAACAAGCGCGTTATAGACCATCCAAACCCACGTCAGACACCATACGGCGGCATAGACCCCTGCCGCTTCGAAGGCTGACATCCATTGCTCCCTCAACAGCCAGCCTGCGCCGCCCGCCACAAGGAGTCCGAGAATGCCCCAGGCCCGCATGGAGTATCCGAATCCACGCATCACCTGCTCCTCGGTCTGCACAGTGACGAGGTAGAGTGGAGTTTCTTTCTCCGCCGCGATCTCCGGTGCCACCACGTCTGTGCGTTCCCGGGCTTTGCCGATCAGAAAAACAGGGCCATGCAACAGAATGCCCGTCTCGCTAAAAGTGCGGCGCTGCGTGCTGTCAGAGACCGCGCCCGCCGGTCCCTTGCCGTAGTAGAGCGGATTGGTCGGCGTGCAGGTCTCGGAGAAAAGTGACGCGGGCCGCAGTTCCGCGCCGTCCGGGATGACACGGACAATTCCTGTATCGTCCTTCAAGTAGAACGGTGCGCTCTCCCCTCCCCTGGCTACCGTGGTGCTGCCGGTATCCGTGCGCGTGCGAGTCTGAGTTTTGCCTTCGCTGTCTGTGTAAGTTTCCGTCACCGTGCGTGACCAGTGCTCGGACACATTCCAGGAGTAGAGGACACAAACCTGTTCACTCAGAAACGAGGTGTAGGGCGCTTCGCTCTCTGCTGTGCCTTTCAATTCCACTAAACCGATGAACACCCCCTGCACCTGCGAGGTGGGCAGCGCTTCGACGAGACGGCGACGGCGGTTTGAGCGGTGACTCGACCACAAAAACAGCAGTGCCAAAAGCCCAAGGCCAGCGACGAGGTAGATGCGGCTGTCGTTCACGTCTGCTTACCTGACAGCGGACACGGTGCGGTGCAAGGCCCGCGCATTATTCTATGGAAACCACGGAACCGGGCAGGGCTTTTTGGAGCGTACCAGCACTGCTGGAGGAAACGTGCGTCTTCCAGAGATATACGTTTTTCAGTTTCCGAAGACCCTTGAGAGTTTCGATGCTCGCGTCACTCACAGAGGTGCTGTGGACGGAAAGCCAGTCGAGGTTGACCAGCCCCTTTAAACTGGCGATGCCGCTGTCGGTGACGGCAGTACTGCTAAGGTTGAGCTTCGTCACCCGGGGAAAGGTGCCAATGATCGCCACGGAGGCATCGGTGATTTTTGTATCGCTGAGATCAAGTTCTGAAATATTGGCCCCGAGGGGTTTGAGGAATTCCATTTCCTGATCACCGACCGCGCCGGGAGTGGCAACCCAGGCGACGCTAAGGAGCTTACTGTCGGGGGCCACAGGATGCACGACGCAGCCCATGGACATGAGTTTCTTGATGGCATCCTCCGGCGGCACACCGAGACCGGAAGCGAGGGGATCTAAGGTCTTGGTTTTGGTGGTTGCGGGCGCCGGGGTAACGGTGGCAGCAGCATCGCTTCCTTTCCAATCGCCAAACTTTCCACCCTCAATGATCCATTGCTTGATCAATTCCGTCTGGGGAAAGGTGAGCGGGGTGCCTTTTCCCTTGGGCGGCATCGCATCCTCGTGGTCGGGTGGCAGCAGGATGCGCGCGTAAATGAGGCTTTTATCGGGATCGCCGGGCTCCACTCCGGGCCCCCCGGAGCCGCCTTTGAGCATATGCGAGGGCGCATCCATGCGCAATCCGCCCTTCGGGTTCACCATCTTGCCGCTTGGATCCTTCTTTGGCGCGCTGTGGCATTCGATGCAGGACTTACGCAGCAACGGAGCGACTTGAAGAAAAGTGACCTCGGCGGTGGCCACAGAGGCAGTCAAAGCGAGGCTCAGACAAATGGCGGAGGAGCGGGACATGGGGAAGTATTATTCAATCACGCGGGTTCATGATCTCACAAAAAGAGATATGGTGGACCAGAGTCGGTTGCTGGTCCAAATCACGCTTTCCGGTCATCAGGAGAAAAGCTCCACCACCGGCTTGCCTTTGTCCGCAATGGTAAAGGGCCGGCCCGAGGGCGAGATGATGACCTGATCCACGGGAAGCCCCAGTGAGTAAGCGATTGTGGCGTTGAAATCCTGAGGATTGGTGAGCCCGTCGGTGACATTACCGCCTTTGTCGTCCTTCTTGCCGTGAACACGGCCTCCCTGGAGCCCGCCGCCCGCCATGAGACAGGAAAATGCCTTGGGATAGTGATCACGTCCGTCCTCGTGCTCCGTGATGATCTCCGGCGTGCGTCCGAATTCGGTGCCGACGGCGACAAGGGTATCCTGCAACATGCCGCGGCGATGGAGATCCTGGAGGAGTGCCGCCAAGCCGTCATCAAGGTCCTTGGCGCGTGCCGGCACTGCTGTGAAATTGTCGTAGTGCGTATCCCAGCCACCCAGCGAAACCTGAACGTACCGCACACCGTGTTCGACGAGCCGGCGTGCCAGCATGCAACCCTGACCGAAACGTGAGGGACCGTAAAGTCCCTTCACCTCACTGGGCTCCTGCTTCACGTCGAAGGCCTTCAAGTCCTCGCAACGCATGAGACGCAGAGCATCATCGTAGAGCCCCTTGTGCTCACGAATGGCCGAATTATTGACCTGAGTGTGAAATTGCTTGTTAAGGGAATCGGCGAGTGACAGGCGCTTGTCGAAATCGCCCTGACTGATGCTTCCTGGCTTCATGGAATCCTGCAGGCCTTCCCCGGGCTCACCAATGGGGACGCCGGAATACTTCGCGCCCATAAATCCGCCCGCGGCATTGTTCGGGTCAGTGCTCACAGCAACGAATCCAGGCAAATTGTTGTTCCGCTTGCCGCCGAGCCGCACGACCCAGGAACCTGTCGCGGGGTGGACGATGGTGCCACGCATGATGTAACTGCGCTCCATCAAATATTGCCCCTGCTCATGCGCGCCCTGCGTGGTGCTCATACCGTTAAAGAGTACGATGTGCTGCATCTGTTTTGCAGTCTTCGGCAGATTCTCGGAGATGGAGATGCCGCTCACACTCGTAGCGAGGGGCTTGGTCTTGCCGAGCACGGTGTCCTTCTTGCCCATCACGTCGAGGGTGTCCAAATGGCTCATACCGCCGGACATCATCAGGAAAATGACGCTCTTGGCGGCGCGCGGCCGAATGGGCACGAAGTCGGCAGCAGTAGCCACCGATGCGCCGAGCATGGGCGCTACGGTGACGCCGAGGGAGGCCTTCGCGATGTTGAGTAGGAATTGGCGGCGGGAGAATTCGTCGGCGCTGTTGAGTGTCATGGTTTGCTGGGATTTGAGATTTGGAGCCTCAGGATTGTTAGAGGATGAAGATGAATTCGTTCGAGTTCAGCAGTGCATAGAGGATATTTTTAATACCCTCCCGGCCCTTCTTGGCCTCCGGCAGCATAAGCTCCAGCTCGGCCGGTGTCGGATTGCGGGTAAGGATGCCGATGAAGGCCGCCTTCACTTTGTCCTCGGGAGTCGCGGCGGCATCAATGGACTTATAGACCACGGCCCTGCTGTCATTCACGATGTTCTTCTCGACATGCCCGTTAATGAGTGAGAGCACCTGAGTCACATCGCTCTCGGAGGAGCCGCCTTCGATGACTTCACGGCTTGACTGGCCAAACTTGCGCAGAAAATGCTGTGGGGGCGTGGGAGATGAGAGTTCGGATGCGCGGAGAATTTCTTTGCTGTAGGCGCTCCACTTGGCAGCGTCAGTCATATTTGCGGCTGCGGCATCGTTGCTGGCCATCATGCTCTTGTCCATCATCATCATGTCATCACCGCCGCCCTTCGAGCCACCATACGAGATGATCTTGTCCACCCATGCGCTGATTTCGGCGGGCTTCATGTTAATGACTTCTTTGTAGACCTCATAGACCGACTTTCCAAGATTGCGTCCGCCAACAACGGCATTGGGACTCAGAGCGCCGCCTTTGCGGTAGTCAATATCCGGCACCACCAGCGTGCCCATGCTGTCCCAGACTTGCTCCGCCGTCATGCGCTTCACAGCGCGGCCGTGGAAGGCATAACCCGCCCTCGGGTCCACCGCGTCACGGTTGGTACCGAGGGCATACGTACGGGTGTTTAGGAGCACTTTTTGAAACGTCTTCACGTCATAGTTCAGCTCCTTCAGCATACCTTCCAAATATTTGAGAACATCCGGGTTATTGACCACGGTGCCGGGATTGTCCTTCGACGGCATTACGAACTTATCCACGGGCTCGAACAACCCGATTCCCATAGTGCGCTTCCAAATACGGTTCACCATGATAAGGGTGAACCGCGGATTTTGTGGCTCTGTGACCCACTCGGCGAATTCTTCCCGTGCATCTTTCATGTCACGGGTCTTGCTGCCGCTGGCTCCCGGATAAATGGACTTCGCCGGTACCGTGTCGCCGGGCTTGCCGCCCTTTCCTTTGAAATCAGTAGGCAGCATGATGTTACCCTTCCCATCACCCCACACGCCAAAGTCGTAAATGTTGTCCTGGAGCCAGCGGTAAATGTCACGCTTGGTTTTGTCTGGATCCTGGTTGGTCTTGCCGTTGTACTTTTCATTCACGTACTTCCGCTGCTCCTCTTTCGGCGTTCCGGTCTTGAGACCGTGGGTGAATGCCGACATCTCGTAAAAGTCCTTCTGTTTCCAGGTGTCGTAAGGATGATCGTGACACTGGGCGCATTCAATATGGGTACCCAGGAAGATGCGCGTGGTGTTCGCCATGTTGTCGAGAGGCATGCCGCGATCACGCTCGAAATATCCCACAGCCCCCTTCCCTTCCTCCCAGCCACCGCCGTTGGTGGTGATCAACTCATAGACCATTTTGTCCCATGGCTTGTTGGTGGCTACACTTTCGCGCAACCAGCGCAGGTAGGGCACACCACTGCGCGTTCCGTCGGTTCCCAGCCTACTGGTGGCACGGAGGATGTCGGCGTACCAGTTATAGGTGGTGCTCACCCAACCCTCGCTGTTGAGGAGCTTGGTGATCAGTTTCTCACGCTTGTCCGCAGCAGAGTCATCAAGGAATGCTTTCGCCTCGTCATAACTGGGGATGCGACCGATGGAATCGAGATACACGCGGCGCAGCCATTTGGAATCGTCGGCTCCGGCAATTGGCGTCACCTTGGCCTTGGCAAAACCCTGTGCGACACGCTTGTCTATCTCCAGTGCGGTCTTTTTTACCCAGGCAGGGTCATTTCCGAGATCAACGGTCTTCTTTGCGAGCTGAGCGTGGGCTACCGTGGCTGCAGCGAACAAAGTGAGCGTGGTGCATGTAAGTCGGAGTTTCATGGCGAAGAGGTGGCGTGTCATGGCGAAGGTGGATGGGGGAAGATATACCCAATTGCTGAATCGGGAGTTAAACGAGTAAGGAAAGTATCCCTTCCCGCAAAAAATCCAGATTTCATTTACGAAATTAACCGGTCGCAGCGAAGTCTGCGGAAACGAATGCGGGGCGGAAGATTTCTCCTCCGCCCCGCAACGTTGATGACTGAATGATTTACTTTCCGCTGTCCATTACAGGAATTCCATCGCTGGGCGGAGGCGTCGGGAAGAGACTGGCGTCGCTGGACACAGGTTCCAGGGTTGGCTGCTCATTTCCGTGGATCGGCGCACCGGCTGGATCAACCAACTGACCGGTTACGTAGATCATGAGGTTCTTCTTGAAGTGCTCCTCGTTTTTCGTCTTAAAGAGACGGCCAATGAGCGGGATGGATGAGAAGATCGGCACGCGGTCTTCCACATGCTGCACATCTTCGCGGATCAAACCACCGATACCGACAGTCTGACGGTCCCAGATGAGAACCTGAGTGCTCAGCTTGCGGGTCGCGAACACGGGCTGAAGAATCTTGTTGTCCGTAAGCACGACTGGCTCGCTCTGGCCGAGGGCATTGACGCCGGTGGTCTGGATGGGGCTGCCGTAGTTAATGAAGCCTTCAAACTCCACGACTTCCGGCGCGAGGTTAAGGTCAATGGTGTAGCCATCTTCACCGACCGTGGCTTCCACTTCCATGGTGACGCCTGTGTTGCGGAACGTGAAGCTGTTTGGCGTGGTGGGGGTGACAGGGAAACTACTGCCCTGCTGAGCCTGACCGAGGCCGCCACCACCGAGCACACCACCACCTCCGAACGTCTGCGGGATTTGCGGAGGATCGAATTCGGTCGGGTAGGGGAATTCGCGAATGACTTCTATCTTGGATCGCTGACCACCTCGAACGATGATGCTCGGGGCAGTCATGAGGTCCACACCCTTCTTCTGCGACAGGGCGCGCATCATGACCTGGAACTGTGGATCTGTAAATACCCCGGCGATGGCAAAAGTCGCAGGCGTCACTGCCGAGACCCCGGCAGCGGTGCCGCCAGCGATCAGGGAATCAATGGCATTGCGGGAGATAGCATCGGCACCAAAGCGCAGGCCGCGGGTAAGCGGGTTGCTGCCCACGGGGGTGCCACCAGGAGTGATGACCGAGTAGTCACCGGAATTGACCGGCCCGGCACTGCCGGAAGTGCCGCCAGCGCCAAACACGCGTTCACCGCCAATGTTAAACGCTCCCATTAGCCAGTCGAAACCGAGTTCGTCGGTGTTCCGCTGCGTCACTTCCACGAATTTGGTGGTAATATAGACCTGCTTGACCGTGATGTTGATCATTCCTTCGACGAGTGTTTCTACCACGTCGAGCTGGTCATAAGTATTCCTCACGACGAGACGACCGGAACTCGCATCGAAGGAAGCAAAAGCGCCTTCACTGAAACCGACCCCGAGCGAGGAGAGAACCTCTTTGGCATTACTCTTTCCTCTCAATCTCGGTCCAGCTGCTGCGCCGTCTGTGGGCGCAGTGGCGAAAGGATCCGCCGCTGCGGTGTCCCCGGCGGCATCGCCGCCACCGGCACCTGGTCCGCGGGTCAGAAAGTCAGGCGGAACCCGGAATGTGCGGGTCGTCATGCTGCCCCCCTGGCCGGCGGGCACGATGACAACGGAATTGGGCTGCACATCAAACCGCACGCCAGCCTGCTCCGTGGCTGCTTTCACGGCATCAAGAAGTTTCACATTCCGCATGTCGAGCGACACTGACTTTGTGCCGCCGGGAGGAACCCGGTTCAGGAAGTTCACACCCTTCTTGTTGGGATCGGACTCCATGATGTCGGCTTCCTGGCTTTTCTTGCGCAGGTAGTTTACCACTTCGTCAATGTCAGCCTCCGAGAACTGAAGGCGCTCAATGGTGATGTTATTCAGCTTGAATGAGATAGGCGCTGAGCCCGGGTCAATATTGTCAATGGGGCCGATCACAGGCACTTTAGCGGTGCCGGGAACGACTGTTACCCAAAGGTTGTCCACCGCATTCAACATGCGCAGACGGGTTTCGTCGCGAGCTGCCTTGAGGTAGCCCGTGATTTCACGCTGGGAGCGCTCAAGTTGACGGCGGGCCGCAGTGTTCGTGGGGTCAATGGCGAGAATACGGTTAAACTCATCTTCTGCCTCTTTGAACTGACCGAGATCATAGTATCCGAGACCCTTGTTGAACAGTCGCTTAACTTCCTCGGTGTCTGCGTAGTGCTTCGGCGTTTGTGCCTGGTTGAAACGATCCGGATCATCCAGTTGAGCGAGCAGAACCTGCGCGTCCTTGTAGTTAGGATCCATGCTGTCGGAAAGGACCGTGTTCAGCAGAGTCTTGGCCTTGGCAAATTCCCCACGGTGCCCCAGCTCGCGGGCGTGTGTGACAGCGGCGCGGGCAAAACTGCGGGTGATGCGATTCCGGTCATTCTGATTGCTTAGACCATTCGGCATCGTATTGAGCGCATACTGATAACGCTCAATGGCACCGGCATTGTCCTGCTTGGCGAATAAACGGTTGCCTTCGCGTTCGGCGTCCAGCGCCTCCTGGACGCGGCGCTGGCGTTTGACAATTTCGATCTCGACCATCGAATTGCCGTAGTAGACCGGTTCGCCGGAACCGGCGAGGAGTGGCGTTACGGGAAGGGTGACGGCGCACGCCAAAACGGCGATCAGGGCCTGGGATTGAAGGATCAGCACTGGCTTTCTCATATGAGGATTCGGGTTGGGAATGGAACGGGTTGGGAGATTGGGAAGGATTTTCGAGCGGTTTATGCCACAATTCAGGAATTACGCATCAACTAAATGTTCAGGAGGGCGGGGGCAACTTCAATGTGTGCAATTTCTTCTCGGTCGCACCGGGTGGGGTGTATTCGAGAGTCACTTCTTCGTCGGTGACTTTCTTGACGGTGAATTTGAGATCAGGATTGGCTGCAAAGTAGAACTCCTCGCCTTCGCTGACGACCTTTTCTTCGGGTGTGCCAAGAGCGCAGATGATCTTGGCGCGGCGATCGGGCATCTCGACAACTCCGCCATGTTCAATCTTAATTTCCTCGACCTTGTCCTTCGTGGAGAGGTCATCGAGTATCGCGAGGGCTTTCGGCCCGGAACGGTCCACCTTAGTGAGCTTAAACCGCATCTCCTTTGAACCCTTCTCAGCAGGGAACTCACCGCCCACTGCAACCAGGTTGTTGAATGCGGTGGCAGCGGGCTCAGTCCGGCGAATGGTGATTTCCTGGTCACCACCATCAATGGCGAACTTGAGTGTGAGGGGATCCTTGACGCATTCCTTGTAGGCGAGTTTGCCGGTGAACGGTGGCGCGTTTTCCTTGTCACGGGGGTTGGTCTTGCCAATGAACTCTTCAGCATTCGTAAACCCGTCACCATCAAGGTCAAGGTCCGCTATGTCCGTCCGGGTGATGTCGAGGTCGTTCTTGTAAAGCCAGTCGTTCGCGATCGGCGGGCGGACTTGCTCCGAATCAGGGTCGAGAATATTGATGACTTTGCCGTCAGCCGTCTTGAGCACCGGGAAGGAAGTGAACAGACTTATATCAATGTTCTTGAACTTCGGCGGAGTGACTTGGGCTTCGGCGGCAAGCAGCGCTTTCGCGGCTTCCAGTTTCTTGCCGGCCTCATCAGTCCCGAAATTACTTTTCTCGACCATATCCGGGCGCTTGGCAAAATTGCCCTTAAAGCCGAGCACCTTAGACACGAGAAGTCCACCCACCAGGAGGGCGATGACTCCGAGAAGGCCCAGCAGCAGGCGGTCGTATTTAGCTTTGATCCAGTCCATAGGTAAAAGTCAGGCTGGGTGCGGGTTAATTGGCGCTGGCCGTTTTGACAGCGGGTTTGTCTTTCTCCGCAGGAGCCGTCTCGGCCACGAAGCGAATAAGATCTATTTCGAGGTGCATTTTGACCTGCTCGTTGCCGAGGAGATACATGGCATCGCGCTTAACGACGATTTTCGTCCCATCAGGTCCGGCTTCCTCTTTCTCCTCCACAGCAACAGTCTGCGTCTTGGCAGGCCCGTCCTTCAATTGATTCTCCACGCGCAGTGCGCGGACGATAAAGAAGTGAGGAGACTTCTTCTCGGGGGAAGTGTTCGCCAGTGCCTCCAAGAGTGCGAGCACAGAGCGATTCTTGCCCGTCACGTTCAAAGTCAGCGGCTGCCGCTCGAACACTTTGCTTTCATCCATGGTCGGACCGGCGGGTGCCTTCGCTTTTAGTTTGGCAGCTTCTGCTTCCTTTTTTTCCTTCTCTCTCTTCTGTGCCGGCGTCAGCGTTGCCGCAGGCGCAGTCCCGGAATCGGACTTCACCGATTCAAATGCCAACTCGCCCCGGGTCATCGAATCAATTGACGACACGCCCGATTCCATCGCGGCGTTGACGACAAAAATGAGGGAGTCCAACTGCGCACTGAGGCGCGGTGCCGTCCCCGACTCGGGAAATGCGGCCAGATACTTGTCCATTCCGAAGTCAAACTTCTCAGGCACTTTGACCTGCCGGGTCAGCCCATCCGCCTTGGCGGTCTTTACGGCCTCGTTGAGTTTCTTTTGAAATCCCTCACCGCTTTCGGCTTCATTGATTGGGGCCTGCCATGCCAGCATTGTGGTGTTCAACGCCTTTACCTGATCCACGTAGGTTTTGACGAGTTCCGTTTTTTTGGCTGCGTTGTCCGGGGTCCTGGAGAGCGGCGCTTTTTCTAGGCGGTCCAGTTCAGCGACTCTTCCCTTATATTTCGTCTCCGCCTCGTCCGCAGCGGAACTGGCTGACCATCCGAGGTAGCCAAGCGCAACCGCGCCCACTCCCAGCGCGGAGAAGTAGATGGTGAGAAATTTGCTTTGTGATCCCTTGCTCATGGTGTCCTCGAAAATGGGTTACGGTGTCGGCTTGGTGTTCACTTCGACTTTGCGCTTCAATGGAAGGCGCATCTTGAACGCATAGCCATCCTTGAGGGCGAGGTCTCCGACTTCGTTCCGCAGATACTTCTTCAGGAGATCGTCGTCGTTCTTGGCGGTGAACTCGAAATACTGCTTCATCTTCTCGTTCTTGGCGATGCTCTTGAAGAACTCTACGGCATTGGCTCCCGCATTGTCACCGCTGCGGTTGATGGCCACAACATGAAGATCAGTCACGAGGGCTTTTCCTCTGGGCATCGGGGCGGCGCCGGCGGCTGGTTTGTCCACATCGAAGGTGTAGGACTCCGCGTTGTCGAACAACTGACCGGTCACATCCTTGCCATCGGAACCGATGGGCGAAATCTGCACGATCCAAATCTGGTCGTCCTTCAGGAGGTTGTTGAGGGTGTCGAACATGCCCACCCAGTCTTTGCGGTCGGCTACGGCAGCAGCCAGATGGCTGGCCCGTGCCTGAAATTCACCCTCACTGGCTTCCGCTTTCTTAATGGTCGCGTCAAATCCGGCCAGCGTTGCGATCTTTGCGTCCACGGTGCGCTGATTCTTCTCAAAGCCCGAGGCAGCGGAGCTATTGTAAACCCAAACGCCCAGCAACGTGGCGAACAACGCGGCAGCGGCGGTGTAGAGGAATGGCTTGCGGTTGCCCACGTCGCGGCTCGACTGCACGGACTTCGGTGCGAGGTCGAGCTCCATCGGGCAGGACATTTCCCGCAATGCGAGGCCGACAAGCTCCCCGAGCGTATGAGCTTCGGCGCTGACACGCTCCACGTCCACGCGCGGACCGACCGCCACGTTCTTGAGCGGATTGAAATACTCGACGGGGATGCGCAGCTTTTCCTCGATGACTTCCTTCGCATACGGAAGATTCGCTCCGGCACCCGCCAGATAAGCAATCACCGGGGCCGACCCGCCCTGCTGCTGGCGATAGGCATTCGTGCGCCGCACGATTTCTCCATGCACCCTTGAAAGGGCGTTCCGGATCACCTTCGACATAGCGTCAATCTCCGGATCCTCGTGATCTTCGTAGTTGCCGCCCAGATTCACAAAACCATCGGCCACCTTCCGCTGTTCGGCGGTATCGTAGTCCACTTCCATTTCCTTGGAGATCGCCTGTGAAAGCGATGCGCCCCCTGTCGGGAAACTGGAAATGAAGGCGCGACGGCCTTCGATGTAGATCAAATTGGTCGTCCGCGCGCCGAGGTCAATGAGCACTGCGCAGCCTTCAAGCTCCGGATAGTTGTATCGGAAGGCATTATAGAGCGCCACCGGGGCGGCATCCACGATGTGCGGCTTGACGCCACTGGCCTCGACTGCGGCATTGAGGTCGTTCAGGTGCTCGGAACGCACCGCGACAATGCCGACTTCCATTTCGCCGCCGGTCTTGCCCATCAACTGGTAGTCCCAGACGGTTTCATTGAGTGGAAACGGCACCGCCTGCTGAGCCTCAAAGCCCACGATCTTGTCCACCTGATCTTCCGCCAGTGAGGGCAGCTTCACAAACTTGGCGATCAGGCAATGCCCCGGAATCGTGTAGTTCGTCTCCCCGTCTCCCGCACGAAGCGCCACGGCCAGTTGCTTCACGGCGTCCGTGAGCGCATGGCGGCGGGTGCCGTCCGTGGTAGGATCCCCAGGCATCTCGGTGAAAGCATACTCTTTAAGCATCAGCGCGCCTTTGCCGCCTATGCCAAAACGTGCCATGCCGACGCGTTGCGAGCCGAGGTTGAGTGTCAGTACCGATTTCTTTTCTGCCATCGTGATTCGTGCCTTAGAGCGGCGTTTAATTTGGCCGTCAATGGAAAATGCCCTGTGTAAAGTGTCAGGGGTTACTTTCCACGTTCGTCGTAGTGATAGTCGGCCCAAAGTATGGAAAACGGCGTCTCCGATTTCTTCTTGAGTCCCACTTCCTTGGAGGGTGCGCCAGCCTTGTTCCACCATGGTTCTTTGGCGGAACCAGGTGCTCCGGGGCTTACTTTATATCCCACCATCTCGCCGCCGACCAGGGCTTCTACTCCCCAAAATTTCACCGCGGCGGGATTCCCCTCCTTTTTGCCGGTAAGGCTGCGGATGGTGTCGGGATGCACGTACATCACCGAATGGCCCTCTTCCTTAATAGGCACATTCACGTGGACCACCTCGCCTGTGAGGATGCGGCTCTTCTCGGCCGACTGTCCTTCCAGGAAGACGTAAAACTTCAGCGTCACCTCGGGATACGTCGTCTGCTTCAAGTCCTTGGACTTCTTGGAAAGCACCGCTTCACAATCCACTTCAATCTCCAGCCAGTCCCGGGGTTTCCAGCGCTTGTCGGTTGGCCCCTCAGCCTGAATCTTCGGGGTCTTCTGGACTCCGACGTTCACCTTGCCGATCTTCACCAGTTCTTCCTGAGCGGCGGCTGCGGGAGCCTGAGCGCTGGCATTGGCCGGGGCGAATACGAGTCCGGCTGCCAAAATCAGGGCGGCGGACAAGAGTGAGGAGGTAAATAGCTTCATTGGAGGAGCGGGTTCCGGAATTAATTTCGAGGATGGAGGATTTTCTGTCCGGAGGCTAGAAAAAAATACTATGCCCCCTAAGATTTTTCACTGAGAGCCGCGAGATTAGGGAGGTCAGAAGGGGGAAGCAAATCAAAAGTGCTTCTCACGGAAAAAAACCCGGCCAACCGGCACCGGTCGGGCCGTTTTCTGGAAAAACAGCGCCGCTATTAGAACTCCGCGCTCCCCGGGGTGCGGGCGTAGGGGATCACGTCCCGGATATTCCCCACGCCGGTGATGAACATCAGCATCCGCTCGAACCCCATACCGTAGCCGGCGTGAGGGACGCTGCCGTATTTCCGCAGGTCGGTGTACCACCAATAGTCCTCCGGTTTCACCCCCTGCCGCTCCATATTGGCGAGGAGAATGTCCAGCCGCTCCTCGCGCTGGCTGCCGCCGATGAGTTCGCCGATGCCTGGCACCAGGAGGTCCATCGCCGCCACCGTCCGGCCGTCTTCATTCAGCCGCATGTAGAAGGGCTTGATCTCCTTTGGGTAATTATAGACCGTCACCGGACACTGGAAATGTTTCTCCGTCAGATAGCGCTCGTGCTCGCTCTGGAGATTCGCCCCGTGCTCCACGGGATACTCAAATGCCTGACCGCAGCCGAGCAGGATATTCACCGCCTCCTCGTAGGTCACGCGCTGGAATGGTTTCTCCGCCACCATCTGCAACCGCGGCAGCAAGTCCTTGTCCACGAATTTCCCAAAGAACTCCAGGTCCTCCCGGCAGTCGTCCAAAGCAAATCGCACCATCTCCTTCACCTGAGCCTCCGCCAGGTCCATGTCCCCCTGCAAGTCACAGAACGCCACCTCGGGCTCGATCATCCAGAACTCCGCCGCATGGCGCGACGTATTACTGTTCTCCGCGCGGAACGTAGGCCCGAACGTGTACACCTTCCCCAGCGCACACGCGAACGTCTCCGCCTCAAGCTGCCCGCTCACCGTCAGGTAGGCGTTGCGGCCAAAGAAGTCCTCCTGCGGTTTCGCCGCCGTCCCCTGAGGCAGCGTCGTCACCCGGAACATCTCCCCTGCCCCCTCGCAATCACTCGCCGTGATGATCGGCGTATGCACATTCACAAACCCCCGCTCCTGGAAAAACCGGTGTACCGCATACGTCATCCGGCTCCGCACGCGAAACACCGCGCCGAACAGATTCGACCGCGGCCGCAGATGCGCGATGCTCCGCAGGAATTCCAGCGTGTGCCCCTTCTTCTGCAATGGATAGGACTCATCCGCCGGGCCCACCAGCACCAGCTCCGTCGCCTGCACCTCCCACTGCTGCCCCTGACCCTGGCTGGGCACCAGCCGCCCCTCCACCCTCACAGAAGCCCCCGTCATCATCTGCGCCACGTTTTCGTAGCCGGGGATCCCCGCGTCCGCCACCACCTGGATCCCCTTCAGACACGAGCCGTCATTGAGTTCGAGGAATGAGAACGCCTTCGCGTCCCGGCGCGTGCGCACCCAGCCGGCGAGGGAAATAACATCGCGCGGCCCGGTGCTGTGGAGAGCTTCTTTGACGGTAGTGTGCATGAGGGAAATGAAGAATGAAGAATGTAGAATGTAGAATGCAAAATGTAGAATGACGGAGGCGGAAGCAAGCAGACAGAACCCGGCCTCATGATTGCGTGGGACGGAACGCCAGGGGCGGCACCTGCGCCTCCCGCCGGCTTCAAACAAATCTGGACATTGCCGCCCGCAGCGCCACTGTCCCGCGCATGAATCTTGCCGACGAAATCCAAAAACTGCGCGACCTCCACCAGTCCGGCGCGCTCAACGACGCTGAATTTGAATCCGCCAAAGCGCGACTGCTCAGCGGCAGCGCGCCGCCGCCGCCCGTGCCGCCGCCTTTGCCCCACGCCCATTCCTTTGCCCAAAGCCCGCCATCGCACTACGCCCCGCCGATGGCCCCGCTCGTCAGCCGCCCCGCCGCAGGCAGCAGTGCCGCGACCAACCAGTGGGCCATGTTCATCCACCTCTCCCAACTCGCGGGATTCATCGTCCCCCTCGCTGGCATGGTCGTCCCCATTATCCTCTGGCAGATCAAGAAGCACGAACTCCCCGGCATTGATGCCCACGGCTGCCACGCGGCCAACTGGATCATCACCGAACTCATCCTCGCCATCATCTTCGGCATTCTGTGCTTAGTCCTTATCGGCATCCCGCTGCTCATCATCCTTTGTGTGGTCGGCGTCGTCTTTCCCATCATCGCCGGCATCAAAGCCAGCAGCGGCGAACTCTGGCGCTACCCGATGTCATTCACCTTCTTCCGCCCGCAGGCATTCGTCCCCCCGGCAGAACCCGCCAGCAATGCCGCACAAGGCGACTGGCCGGATCAGCAGCGCTAAGCGGGCCGTGCCCAGAAGCATGGCGATGATTTGGCGACCAGAACTCATGGGCCGTCTGCGCTCAAGGCTTCAACGAGACTGTTCGTCCGGCTCATCGCGGATCACGGCTTTCATTCCACCGGGGATACAAGGGTCAAAGTAATTGCGGCTGACAAAGTCGGCGCCCGCCCACCTGGCGTGGCAGTCGGAGCAGGAGACGAGCCTGCCCGCTTCCGCCTCCTTGCCGGAAGCATCAAGCACCAGGAACTCCCAGTCACCCATTTCCGGCCAGTAGCCATGCCAGTTTTTTCTCATTCCTGTGTAGTATTCCGTATCCTTGCCGTCTGGTGTGCGGCTCTTTCGCTTCAAAATCACGCTGCCCAGAGGGAATTTTCCACTACCTCTAATCAACGCCTCTTTGGCAATGAGATTCGTGAAGACATCAATGTAGAAAACTGACTCGTCCCCGGCTTTCCTAAGTGCTGGATCGCTCGCCGCCCGGTGCGAAAAGAACTCTGACGTTGCCCGCTGGTCCTGCTCAATGCGGTGCATCAAGCCTGAACCAGGCGGAGGGGACCATAACGGGGGCTCCGGGCTGTCGGCCGAATTCAACCATTCCTTGAATTGATCTTGGTCCGTTTGTTTCCGCGCACTAGCGTAACAAGATCCCAGACTCTGCGCACAGCGTTTGGATTTCGTGTTCACACGAACTTCGACCGACTGGCCGGTAACACGTGCAAATCCGTTTTTCAGCCAGTCATCCAAGTGCCCGTCCGCGGGATTAGCGATCAGAAGGCAACTGCAAACAACTCCCCCACCGGCAAGCGTCGCCACAAGC
>JANOZA010000769.1:0-8740 GCA_031429155.1 Verrucomicrobiota bacterium
CGGCGGCGACGTTCGGCTGGTTGCGGTGGTCTTTGTTGGAGTTGCCGTGGCTGCAGTCTATCATCACGCTGGGGATGAGTTTGGCCGCTTCGAGCATGGCCGTGACCTCCGCGACTTTGTCGGCGGAGTAGTTCTGGCCGGACTTGCCGCCGCGAAGAATGATGTGGCAACTGTCGTTGCCGGTGGTCTTCACGATAGCGGCGACGCCTTGCTTGGTGACGCTCAGGAAATGGTGCGCGCCGCGGGCCGCGCGGATGGCATCAATGGCGATGCCGATGCCGCCGCCGGTGCCGTTCTTAAAACCGACGGGCATGCTCAGACCGCTGGCGAGTTCGCGGTGGACCTGGCTTTCCACTGTGCGTGCCCCGATGGCTCCCCA
This sequence comes from Verrucomicrobiota bacterium, assembly GCA_031429155.1. Classification (GTDB taxonomy): domain Bacteria; phylum Verrucomicrobiota; class Verrucomicrobiia; order Verrucomicrobiales; family V1-33; genus V1-33. Next base: position 380 of record JANOZA010000769.1, read on the forward strand.
CGTGACGAGGTCGGCGACATACTGCGGGCTGATGGTGTCGAGAAATTCCGTGCCGCACGGGATGCCCATGGCGGTGAGTTTCGCGAGCAACAGCCGCGCCATGCGCAGGCCGCGGTTGATGTCGAAGCTCTCGTCGAGGCCGGGGTCGTTGATGTAGCCCTTCCAGCCGACCGTTGTGCGGGGCTTCTCAAAATAAACGCGCATGATGATGCAGAGATCCTTCGCGTGGCGCTGCGCTTCGTCCTTTATAAGGCCCGCGTATTCCAGCGCGGCCTTCTCGTCGTGGATGGAGCACGGCCCGACGACAACGAGCAGCCTGTCGTCGCGCCGCATGATGACATCTTCGGCCTGGCGGCGGCTGTGGGCGATGAATTCAAAGTCCCGCTCGGACAGGCTGATGTCTTTCATGACGACTTCCGGCGAGATAAGGCTGGAAATGTCTGCGATGCGGACGTCGTCCGTGAGATTGCGGTGGGGCATGATGTTGGCGGGGAAAAAGGGGGCCATCCTTGCGTGCCGGGGGAAGGGGTTTCAACTGGATATTCCCCCGCCGCCGAAGAGCCGCTTCTTCTTGAGCCATTCCGTGAGCAATTCCCGGAACGCCGCGACCGGCGGTTCCTCCCGCGCTTCCCTCCACACCAGCACCAGCGGGACCGTGAGCGACGGCGTGAGCGGCACACAGGACCATGATTTGCCTTCGTCGCCCTCACCGATGCTCTCCGGCACGATGCCAAGGCCGGTGCCGGCTTCGACATAACGCAGCACGGTGCTGATGACGCTAGGCGTGTGGACGAGGCGCGGCGTAAATGCCGCGCTGCGGCAGCCGGCGAGGATTTCATCGTGCAGACCGGCCCCCTCGCGGCGGGCGAGGATGACGAGCGGTTGTCCAGCGAGCGAGCGCCATGGGAGGGACTTGCGGCCATGCCATTCGTGGCCCTGGGGAATGGCCGCGCAGAGCCGCTCGCCGCGCAGTGTCTGCGTTTCCATGCGCAGCGCGGCGTGCGCGGGCACGGGTCGGGTCAGGCCGAGGTCGAGCCGGCCCTTGGCGACCATTTCCCAGACGCGCTCTGGCGTGCGTTCTTCGAGATGCACCGTGACCAGCGGACAGCGGCGTGCGTATTCCTCCAGCAGGCGGCCAAGAAAGGACTGCACCGGCGGCCCGATGTAGCCGAGCCGCAGTTCCCCCTCCTGGCCCGCCGCCGCACGGCGCACCCGGCGCAGCGTGTGTTCGAGTCGCTCAAAGAGGATCGCCGTCTCGTCGAGCAGCACCTTCCCCGCCGCAGTGAGCGAGACGCTGCGCTGATTGCGTGAGAGTAGCTGGGTGCCGAGTTCGTGCTCCAGTTCCTTCAGCGCGCGGCTCAGCGCGGGCTGCACGATGTTGAGCCGCTTCGCCGCGCGGGAGAAGCTGAGTTCCTCGGCGATAGCCTGGAAGTAGCGGAGGTGTCGGAGGTCCATGCGAGTAATGCCGGATGGCGATAACTCTCATACCGAATGTCTATTTCCGTTACAAGCCGGATGACGGAGGATCGAGGCTCACGTGAACAATCTCTCCCTCGCCGTCCAGTTCTTCGTTCAACTCGCCGTCATCCTGCTCTTCTGCCGGCTGGTGGGGATGATCGCCGCCAAGCTCGGCCAGCCACAGGTCGTGGCCGAGATGGTCGCGGGCGTGCTTCTGGGGCCCTCGCTCTTCGGACTCTTCTGGCCGGAGGCACAGGCGTGGCTGTTTCCCTGGGACAAAGCTCAGACGGCTCGCGACACGCAAAGTTACCTCTTCCCCGTATCCCAACTGGGCCTCGCCCTCTACATGTTTGTCGTCGGCATGGAATTCCGCATCGACATCATCGGGAAGAAACTCAAAGCCTCCATAGCAGTCTCCATTGCTGGAATGGTCACACCGTTCGTGCTCGGCGCGCTGTTGGCATGGCTCTGCTACGGACGGGAGGACCTGGATATGTTCGGCAAGAATATCCCGCTTTCGACGGCCATGATATTCCTCGGAGCGTGCATGTGCATCACCGCGTTTCCCATGCTGGCGCGGATTATCCATTTCAAGAAGCTCAACGGCACCACGATGGGCACGGTCGCCATCGGAGCCGGCGCGATCGACGACGCCACAGCCTGGTGCCTGCTGGCGGTCGTGCTGGCGAGCATCGAGAATGACTGGTCCGGGGCGCTGCTGAATATCGGCGGCGGCATCGGATTCGTGGCCGTCGCGTTCCTTCTCATCAAGCCGCTGCTCGCCAAACTGGAGCGACACCTCACTGAGGACGGCTCGCTCACAGAAGGCGGACTCGTCATCGGTCTGGCCATGATGGCGCTCGGCGCGTGGTGGACAGATTACATTCACCTGCACGCCGTTTTCGGTGCCTTCGTCATCGGTGCCGTCATCCCGCGAACGGTGATGGCCCGCGACATCATCGCCCGCATCCAGCCGCTCACCGTGGCGCTGCTGCTGCCGCTCTTCTTCACCTACTCGGGCCTCAACACACAGATCACTCTGCTCAACACTCCGACACTCTGGCTCATCTGCGGCGCGGTGCTCGTGGCGGCGGTGGTTGGAAAAGGCGTCGCCTGCTGGCTCGCCGCACGTGCCGCCGGCATCTCCAACCGCGAAGCCATGGGCATCGGCGTGCTCATGAATGCCCGCGGTCTCATGGAACTCATCATCATTAACATAGGCCTGCAGAAAGGCATCATCTCCGGCGGCCTGTTCGCCACACTCGTCATCATGGCTGTCATCACCACGTTGATGGCCTCCCCGATTTTCGAGCGTCTTATCGGCACGGGGACTTATCAGCCGGAATCCGAACCAGCGCCAGAAACGTAAACAAGCTCACTCCCTATGCACTACGACGCACTCATCATCGGCGGCGGCCCTTCCGGCGCCTCAGTTGCCGCAGTCCTCGCCGAATATGGCCACCGCGTTCTTGTTTTGGAACGCGACAAATACCCGCGCTACCGCATTGGCGAGTCGCTCATCCCGTTCACCTACGCGCCGCTGGAGCGCATCGGGATGATCCCAAAAATGCGCGCGTCAGGTTTTCAGAAAAAGTACAGCGTCCTCTTCGTGCAGCCTGACGGCAAAGCCTCGCAGCCATTCTATTTCTTTAATCGCTACGACCGCGATACCGTCGCTCAGACTTGGCAAGTGACGCGCGCGGAGTTCGACGTGATGATGCTCGACAACGCCCGGGAGAAGGGCGCGGAGGTTCGCGAGGAAACGACGGTGAAGCGCCTGCTCATGGACGGCGGCCGTGTCACCGGCGTCGAAGCCGTGGACAAAGACGGGCGCAGTGAGGAGATTCAGGCTTCCATCACGCTCGACTGCACAGGCCGCGATGCCTTCGCCGCCAACAAGCTCGGCTGGAGGGTGCCCGACCCTTACCTCAACAAGCTCGCCGTCTGGACCTATTATAAAGGCAGCAAACGCGAGCCGGGCATTGACGAAGGCCAGACCACGGTGGCCTTCGTGCCCCACAAAGGCTGGTTCTGGCACATCCCGCAGCAAGATGACATGGTCAGCGTCGGCGTTGTGGCAGAAGGTAAGTATCTCACGCGCGGCGGCGTCAAAGACCCGAAGGAAATGTTCCAGCGTGAGGTCGGAGAAAATCTCTGGATCAAAAACCATCTCAGCGAGGGTGAGAGCACCGGGCAATATTGGGTGACGAGCGAATACAGCCGCCACTCCCGCCACTGTGCATCGCCCGGGCTTCTGCTGCTTGGAGACGCCTTCGCCTTTCTCGATCCTGTCTTCAGCAGCGGCGTCATGCTGGCGGCGAAGAGCGGCGTCCTCGCCGGCGAGGCCATCCACGAAGGACTGCTGGCCGGAGATCTATCGCCGGGGCGCTTTGCAGAATACGGCAGGGTGATGCGCGAGGGAGTCGAGAACATGCGAAAGCTAGTCTATGCGTTCTACAACGAGAGTTTCTCCTTCAAAGACGTCATCATGAAGTATCCGGACGCCGCCGGACTCATCACTGACTGCCTCAGCGGCGACGTGAACCGTGACTTCTCGCAGCTCTGGTCGTGGATCAGTGAATTCGCGCCGCTGCCGGATGATTTGCCATACGGCGAGCCGCTCATGGCCGCGTGATTCCTCAAGTCCGGACACTGAATAATGTATGCCGACGGGACTTGCGGCATCTCTGAGGTGACGCCTTAGTCGCGCCGCCATGAAGTTCACACGCATCCTTCCCTTCGCCGCCATTCTGTTCTCCGCCGTCGCCGCCCGTGCGCAGCGACTGGAGATTCTCTTCCTCGGAGACAACGGCCACCATGTTCCGACCGAACGATTCCCGGAACTCATGCAGGGCCTCGGGGCGCGGGGCGTCAATCTTTCCTACACCGACAAAATGGCGGACATCAACGCCCCCAATCTCGCGCAATACGATGCGCTGATGATCTATGCGAACACGGATGTCATCGCACCCGAGCAGGAAAAGGCGATGCTCGAATACGTGCGCGGCGGGAAGGGCCTCGTGCCGCTGCACTGCGCGAGCTACTGCTTCCGCAATTCCATGCAGTATGTCGCGCTCGTCGGCGGGCAGTTTAAGAGTCACGGCACCGGCGTGTTTAAGACGGAGATCACAGACGCGGCGCATCCGATCATGAAAGGCTTCACGCCATTCGAGACCTGGGACGAGACCTACGTTCACGCCATGGGCGCCGCAGACCGGCACATCCTTCAGACGCGCGACGGCGAGCCCTACACGTGGACTCGTGACGAGGGGAAAGGCCGCGTCTTTTACACCGCCTACGGCCACGACACGCGGACTTTCTCCAATCCCGGATTTCACGATCTCGTCTTTCGCGGCACGCTTTGGGCCGTGGGCGATACCCGGGCCGCAGCTTTTGAGAAATGGAAACCGGCGGCACTCACCTATAGCGATCAGCCCGGCGTGCCGAACTACGAGCGGCGCAATCCCGCGCCGAAACTCCAGCACGCGCTGACGCCGGAGGAGAGTCAGAAGCACATCCAGATTCCCGCAGGCTACGAGTTGAGCACCATCGCCACCGAGCCGATGATCTACAACGTCATTGATATGAAGTGGGACGAACGCGGTCGCCTGTGGGTGGTGGAAACGAAGGACTATCCGAATACGATCAGTGATCACGCCAGCGGCAACGACCGCGTGAGCGTCATGGAAGATACCGACGGCGACGGGAAGATGGACAAGCACACTGTCTTCGCGGACAAGATCAACATTCCCACCTCACTCTGCTTCGCCAACGGCGGTGTGGTCGTCATGTCGGCCCCGGAAGTTTTCTTCCTTAAAGACACCAACGGCGACGACAAAGCGGACGAGCGGACCGTTCTCTTCCGCGGCTGGGGCAAGGGCGATACCCATGCGCAGGCCAGCAGCATTCGCTACGGATTCGACGGCTGGGTCTGGGGCACCGTCGGCTACAGCGGCTTCAATGGCGTGGTCGGCGGCGAGCAGATAAAGTTCGGCCAGGGCGCATATCGTTTCAAACCGGATGGCTCGAAGCTCGAATTCCTCGGCCCCACTTCCAACAACACCTGGGGAATGGGCATCAATGAAAATGGCGACGTCTTCGGCTCCACTGCTAACAACCAAAGCAGTTGGTATCTGCCCATCCCGTGGACGCTGGCCAAAGGAATGGAGGGCTTCGAAATCGGCGACCGCCTCGCCGGCATTGATGCCAACAAGAAGATGTGGACCAACATGGACAAGCTCCGCCAGGTGGATGTCTTCGGCGGCTACACTGCCGCAGCGGGACACGAGATTTACACCGCGCGCAGCTACCCGCAGGATTGCTGGAACCGCATGGCACTGGTGACGGAGCCCACAGGACACGTTGTTTATCGCGCCATGCTGGAGCAGCAGGGCACGGCCTTCACCGCTCAGAACGGCTGGAATCTCATGGCCGGTGCCGACGAGTGGGTTGCGCCTGTTGTAGCCACGACCGGCCCCGACGGCGCGGTGTGGGTGAGCGACTGGTATTCCTTCATCGTGCAGCACAACCCGACGCCCAGCGAAAGCCGCGGCGGATTCAATGCAAAGAACGGCCAGGGCAACGCCTTCGTCTCCGACCTGCGCGACTCCGAACGCTGCCGCCTCTATCGCATCAGCTATAAGGCGGGTACGCCATCGAAGCAGTTTAAGCTCAAGAAAGACGATGCCGCGGGTCTGCTCGCCGCGTTGAACAGCGACAACCTCGGCTGGCGCATGCACGCGCAGCGGTTGCTCATTGAGCGGGGCGACAGTCGAGTCATTGATGACTTGATCAGAATCATCAACGATCAGTCTGTGGATGCCGTTGGTGTGAATGGACCTGCCATCAATGCGCTCTGGACGCTGTATGGTCTGGGAGTCACCTCCGAGCCGGATGTCCGCGCGGTCGTCGTCAAAGCGCTCAACCATCCGTCATCAGGAGTGCGTCGCGCAGCCATGAAAGTGCTACCGCGGGACGAAGCCGCCGCCGAGGCCATTGCCGCCCCCGTCGGTCTGCACAGCGGGCTTCGCGACAAGGAGCCGCTCGTGCGCCTCACGGCGCTCCTTGAACTGTGTAGTCTGCCCCCGCATTTCGGAGCCGGCGTTATCATTCACAGCATGGGTAATGATGATGCCAACATGCGCGATAAGTGGATTCCTATTGCCCGCAGCCTTGCGGCGGTGCGGCATGGTCAGGGCTTTCTATATGCCGCAATGACCAGTACCCCAAAGATCGCAGCCGCTGAGAAGGAGGCACCGGTGGCAGAGCAAAAGAACCTCTTCAACAACCCTGGCGCCGAAGACCTCACCGGCGAACTTCCCTCCGGCTGGCGCGTGCGCACATACACGGGTGAAGCAAAGCACAGCGTCGCAGCCCCCGGACACAGCGGAAAGAACAGCTTCTTCATCGAGTCCGCCAACGGCTCCGACACCAGCTTCCACTTCGATCTCGATCTCCTCCCCGGCCACGACTACCTTTTGTCAGGCTGGATCAAGACCGAGAACCTCAAAACAAAAAGCGGCGGCAAGGGCGCGATGCTGGAACTCCATCAACTCAACGGCGGCCAGCCCCTCACCAAGCCCCTCACCGGCACCAACGACTGGACGAAGGTCGAGTTGAAGTTCGCCACCAAAGGCCAGCGTGAAATTTCCATCAATCTCCTCTTCGGCGGCTGGGGCCACGCCACCGGCAAGGCATGGTGGGACGACCTCAGCCTCACCGATCTCGGCCCTAGCACCGGCAGCCTCGACGCCGGCCCGCAGTCTGACGCCGTCCCCATCGTCGCCCGAAACCTCGCCACCTTCAGCGGCCCCAATGCCGTCGCCGCCGTCAAAGACGCCGCCGCAAAGCATCCCTCCGCCGTCAGCACCGCCATCTTGAAAGCCCTCGCCTCCGGCCCCGCCGTCGCCGTCGTCGAGGAAACGGAAGAGCAACTAGCGAAGACGCATCAGATTCTCAAAGTGAAGTCCACCGTCGGCACCCTCATGTATGACGTCAAAGAATTCACCGTCACCGCCGGCAAACCCGTCGCCATCTTCTACGAAAATCCCGACTCCCTGCAGCACAATCTCATCGTCGCCACCCCCGGCAGCTACGAAGTCCTCGGCGCCGCCGCTGACAAAATGATCGCCGCCCCCGACGGCTTCGCGAAGAGCTTCGTCCCCGACATGCCCGAAGTCCTCGCCAAGTGCAAACTCCTCGACCCCGGCCAAAAGGCCATCATCAAGTTCACCCCCGCGAAGCCCGGCGACTACCCCTTCATCTGCACCTTCCCAGCCCACTGGCGCCTCATGCACGGCATCATCCACGTGAAGTAGGCCCCCGCGTCAGGATCTCATCTGCGGGCGACCGACTCAAGCCGAAGACCCCGTCGCTCCGTAACCACGCCACCATTTGGCGAAAAAAGTGGGTGCCGCGCCTGCCCGGACACCACCCACGCATCCCCCCGGCTGCGCCCCCTCCAAGTTCCCCAGGTCCTCAAAAAAACGGCCCCTCGCACACGCGAAACGGCCCCGTGCAGTCGCGAAATTGCGCCGTGCAGTCAAAAAACCGCTCCTTACACAGGAGAAACGGCCATCTACACACCAGAAATCGTCCCTCGCACACTCATAATTGCGAATTGCGGGACATTTCATGCCGGTATCACTCCAAAAACCACTCCTGGCCTCCCAAAAATACCCCCGTACACTCCAAAAACTCCCCCCAACACACGCGAAATCACCGCTGTCAGCAGAAAAACCTACACATCCTCAACCACTTACGCCCAAAACCCCCTCGGCACCGAGCGTCAATCCTTCAAAGTTGGACGTTGGATGTTCGATGTTCGATGTTTTCCCCCCCCCGGCTTGGCCCCGACCTCCCACGTGGACCCACTCCGCGCATAGGTGTCCTCATGCTCACACA
>JANOZA010000770.1:0-12507 GCA_031429155.1 Verrucomicrobiota bacterium
CTCTCCGGCTACAACGCCTACATCGCAGCCTTCCCCGCCGCCGCCGCGCAGACGGCCAGCAGCGACACCGATGGAGATGGCATCGGCAATCTTGTGGAATACTTCATGGGCACCAATCCCACCGCTACCAACTCCATTCCCCTGCCCGTCATCGCCGCCGGGACCATCACGCTCACGATTGACCGCAGCTTTGCCAGTTCCTGCGACCCGCATGTTTCTCTTATCGCCGAAAAATCCACGAACCTGGCCACTTGGTCACTGATGACCGCTGCGGGCGTGGACCCGGTCGTCTTCACCAGCCCGGCAGCGGGGCCGAGACTCTACCTCCGGCTCAAGGCCACGGTGGTGCCGTGATATTCCGTAGTCCACCAAACCTCCAGCGCACCCGGCGGCGCCGTGCTATTCTCCGGCTGATTCCGCCGCATGTTTCAGGATGACACAACGGGACTGCGCTTCGGCAACTTCGAAGTGCTGGTCCGTCCCGACGGCTCCGTCCATGAATTGGGCCGGGGGGGATTTGGACGTACGCTCCTCGCACGGCACAGCCTGCTCGACACCGAGGTGGCGCTCAAACTCATTGATGAGCGACACGCGCTGAACGAAGCCGCCCGCACCCGTTTTCTCAAAGAGGCAAAGGAACAGGCGCGACTCACTCACCCGGGCATCGCCCGCATCACCGACTGCGGCATCGTCGAAGGCCAGCTCTACTACGCCGTCGAACTCTGTCCCGGCGGGCACCTCAAGGAATACGTCGCCGCCACCGGCCCGCTCAATGTCGCGGACACATTTCACATCCTGACACAAGCCGCCGAGGCTCTCGAATACTCGCACCGCCGCGATGTTGTCCACCTCGACGTCAAACCGTCGAACCTCATGCTCATCTTTGATGAGGAGGGAGTGCCGCATGTGAAGCTCATTGATTTCGGACTCGTGCAGCGCACTTCGACGGAAGTCGTGCCCGCCGGCACGGACGGCCAGCCGCTCTTTTCACCGGCCTTCGCCAGCCCTGAGCAAATCCGGGCGCTGCCCACAGACGGACGCAGCGATCTCTTTTCGCTGGGCCTGACCGCCTGGTATCTCCTGACAGGAAAGAATCCGGTCGAGGGCGCAGCGGACACAGTGATCCGCGAGCGCCTCACTCCGGACGAATACGAAAGCCAGTTGCCCGCGCAGCTCACAGGCAAGCCGCGTTGGGTAATCGCCCGGCTCGTGCGCAAGAATGCCGCGGAACGCTACAACAACGGGGCCGAACTCCTTGCAGACCTCCGCGCCTGCCTCCAATCCATGCCTCCGCTGGGCGGTGGCTGGCAGCTCCGGCAGCGCAGCAGCGGCGCGCTGGCCGATCACTTCATTCTGGAAAAAGGAACCGCTTCCCGCATGGGCATGGTGCATCCGGCACTCGCCAGGGCATCACGTCAGCGGGTGAAGGTCACACTCCTGCGCCGCGGCACGCCGCCGCCAGTCATTCTGCAATATCAGAAAGCCGCCGAAGCCCTGCGCGACAGCGAGGGAAGTGGTCTCGTGCGCGTCCTTGAAGTGCGCGAATTCACAGAAGGCTGGGCTGTTGTAGAGGAAGCAGCGTCCGGTGCTTCCCTCACCGAAATCCTCCGCCGAGAAGGCGCGCTGCCTCTGGGCCGCTATGCTCCGCTCGTCTGGCAACTCGGTCACGCGATGGACACCGCCTTCTCCGCTAGCCTCACCAATGTGGTGCTGGAGGAGGCGATGGCGGAGTTGCCGCCTTCCGCCGCTGGAAAGAACATTGATTGGTCGCTCGTGACGATCATGGTTCCCGTCTCGCCGACGCTGCCGGAACAGCCTCAATCCCACGATGCCGATGTCACACGCACAGGTGACTTCACGCTTACCACCACCTCCACTGTCGGCGGCGTTCAGTTGCTGGCACGCTGGGTCTATTTCATCACTGGCGGCAAGAATCCTCCACCGTCGTCGCTCTACTCCATCAAGGAATACGTCAACATTCCAACGCTCAGCGAGCAGGCGAATCAGATCGTTGCGCGTCACCTCTGCGGTCAGAGCACCACGACGCGCTGCGAAGAAATGCTGCGCCAGATTTTCTCGGCTGAGGGACTGTCATGGGAAGTCGTCGGAGAGCGTGTTCGCGGTTCCCGATGGAATGTGATCGTCGAGCAGGCCGCCGCGGTCATGCAGGACATTGAGGCTTCAGTGACCGCTGCTGAAAAAATTGCTGATGCCTGCGCGCCGATGGCGGAAACCATGCCGAACGATGTGCGGGTATGCTATGATGCAGTCTCCGCCGTTTATGCATCCGCCACTTCAGCGCGCACTCAGCAGGAGTTGCTGAGCAGGGGCACCCGCGATCTCAAGACCGGGCGCACGGCTGTCGCCGGGCTGGAGGAAGTGTCCCGCACTGCGCATGCTCAACTCCTGGAAGCCGAAGCGGCCTTCAGCGAGCTCAAGGACATTGCCGAGAAGCAGCAGCGCGATTCCGAACAGCGTCAGCGCCGGCGCACGGAGTTGATGGAAGCCCTCACCGGAGCCTGCCGTCGCACGGAAGCTGCGGCACAGGAGGCGCAGGAGATCGCTGAGGAATGCCGCCGCCTGCTTCCCAATGCCAGCGCGGCCCGGCAAATGGAAAGCCTTGCGGTGCAGACCGGTGCGCTCGCGACGCAACTCGGCACCCTGCGCGATGAGGCTGTTTCCGCGCCGGAGTCGGACTGGAGCCGCCTTGAATCCCAAGTCCCGCGCGCCCGTCAGATCGCCACCGACGCCGATGAAATGGCGCGCGCCTGCCATTCGCTGCTGGAAAAGGCCAAAGCCGAAGCCCGCCGCCGGGAGGAGGATGAGAAACGCCGCGCGGCAATAACCAAAGCAGTCGCCGAAGTAATCCGTCAGGCTGAAAACTCTACCGCGGAGGCTTCAGCCATCGTCGAGGAAATCAATTCGCTGGCTGCGCGTCTGCCGTCGCTCGCCGAAACGGAACGCCGCGCCAAAGCCGACGCTGCCCGGCTGTCTGAAGGACTCGCCGCCTTGCAGGCTCTGCAGATTCGCGATGACGATGCGGCTCCGCAGGAAGCTGCCACGGCTGCCGACGACGTCCGCCGGATTGTGGACGCCCTCCGCGATGCACTTGGAAAGGCGCAGCAAGCCGTGGCGGAAGAAGATCGTCTTGTCGAATCCGTCCGCGCCGCCACCGCAGCCATTGAGCACATTTCCGCCGCCGCGGAAAAGTCAGCCACCGCCGCCGCGCAGCAGTTCGCCTCCCATGGAATGATCTGCCCGACCGGGACTCCTGCAGCAGACAGCCTGGTCAAAGCTGCCGCCGCCGCTGGTGCTTCCCGCCAGTGTCATGAGGAAATCTCAGCCCTGGCGTCGGCGGTTCCAACTCGCCGAACGGAGGCCGGACGTCTCGTTGAACAGGCCCGCGAACTGGCCGCAGCGGGAGAGCGTCATGCGACGCAATCCTCACGCTATTTGCGCGATGCTGCGGAGTGGCTTCAGGAGGCGGAACGCCAGGCCCGGGTCGAAGCCGAAAATGCACGAGCCCGCGCTGCGTCGGCCATCGCAGCGGCGATTGCTCAGGTGGAACGCGAAGTGAAACGAACGCGTGAAGCCTTCATGCGCGCCGGTCAGCACGCCGATGTGCCCGCCGCCACGGCGGCTGTCGCCAGCGCCAGCGAGGCATGGAGTGCTTGCCAGGACAAACAGCGCACCATCCGTCACTGGCAGTCCGCACGCCCGCCGGAAGCAGCCAGCGACGAAGATTATCTGGACCTGCTCGCCACAGAACAGCGCGCGCTTTCCACTCTGGCTGAGAGCGCGGAAAAAGCAGCCGGTGCCGCCGCCGCCGCCGCAGGAGAAGCCGCACGCGAAGCCGAAGAGCGCCAGCGTCAGGAAATCGAAGCCCGCCGCCGCAAGGAGGAGGAAGAACGCCATCGCCGCGAGGAGGAGGCCCGCCGGCGTGCGGCGGAAGAGGAGGCAAACCGTCAGGCCGAACTCGCCGAACAGCGCCGCCGCGACGAGGAGGCGCGTCTCATCGCCGAGGCGGAGGAGGCACAACTTCAGGCTGAGCTGGCGGAGAAGCATCGCATCGCAGAAGAGGCCCGCCTCAAAGTCGAAGCAGAGGCTGCGGAGCTTCGGCGCATTGAAGAAGTCGCGCGCCTCAAAACGGAAGCCGAGGCTGCCGAACGCCGCCGCATTGAGGATGAGGCTCGCCGCAAGGCGGAGGCGGAAGCTGAGGAAATTCGTCGAACGGAGATGGAAGCAAGGCGTCAGGCCGAAGCAGATGAGAAGCAGCGCGCAGCGCAGGCTGCCGCCAAGCTTAAGGCCGAAGCTGACGCCAGGCGCAAAGCAGAGGATGCGGAGAAGCGCCGCCTTGAGTCTGAGGAAAAGCAAAGGCAACAGGAGGAAGCCGCCCGCCTCAAACAGGAAGCGGAAGCGAAACGTCAGGCCGAAGCAGATGAGAAGCAGCGCCAGGCGGGACTTGCCGCAAAGCAGAAACAGGAAGCAGAAGCTCTGCGAAAAGCGGAGGCGGAAGAGAAGCGGAAGCGTGATGCAGAAGCAAAGCAGAAGCAGACAGAGGAAGCAGAACAGCGTAAGCAGGAGGCCGACGCCAAACGTCAGGCTGCGGCGGAGGAGAAACGCCGCCAGTCCGAGCTGGCCGCAAAACAGAAGCAGGAGGCGGATGCCAAACGCAGAGCAGAGGCGGAGGAAAAGCAGCGGCGGGACGAGGCTGCCAGACTACAAACATTGGAAGCGGCCAAACTGAAGGCTGAGGCCGACGGGAAAGGGCGGCAGAAGGTGAATAGCCCACAGTTACAAGCGACGGCGGATGAAAAGAGGCAGACGAAACCCGCGCCGCAACCCGCTGAGAAGACTGGACCAGCAAGGGAGAAGCGAAACAACATACCGTTCCTCATCGCCGCTGCCATCGTCGTAATCGGAGGCGCCGGGGTGGCCTGGTGGGCGACGCGAGACAGGGGATCCAGTGGCACGAATCCGCCGGACGATTCAAAAACTATCGCGGAGATCAAGCCCCCACCCGTTGATCCGCTGCCACCCCCCACGCCGCCGACGCCGGTCTTTCATAACGTCGTGATCAATCTCACCGGCGATGCCGTCACGTCAGGCGTGGTCGGGCTCAAAGACATCACGTTGAGCGGCCACGATGAAAAGACTCTTACCAAAAACGCGGACAACTTTGCGTTGAAACTGAAGGAGGGCACGGCGGACCTGAACGTGAAACTGACCTGCACCGTCGAGGGCTTCAAGCTTGATCCCGCCACACTTTCGCTCAGCGCGGCGGCTGATGCACAGCATACCATAAGTATAACCCGCGAGACCGGGCGTGTGGCCCTCGGCAAGCCTCCAGCGGACAGCGCCTCGTTTTACACCCACGCCATGCTGAAGCGGGTCGCCCCCCCGAAGGCCGCCCCGCCGGGGGAAACCGGGATGACGCTGGCGGCCGATGCTGACGTCCCCACCGGAACGTGGACCGTAACCCTGGATGACGACGAATCGGTGGAAGGAAAGCCCGGCAATTCCGGCGTGACTGTGGACAGCCGCGATGCGGGCACTGTGGAGATCAAAGCCGGACAAACCACCGCCATCCCTCTCCCGCCCGGGCTTCCGGCCCTGCTTTATAGTGTGCTGGAATGGCAGGCGCAGGCGGATCCCGCGGTGGAGAGCAAGCAGGCGAAGCTCCTCCGTGATATGCTCAAGAAAGCCAAGCTGCCCGCGGACGACAAGGAGGTGCAGGAAGTGGTCGCCGGACTGGCCCGCACCCTGGCGCGACCAGCCCATGACTATCCGCTGAGTCTTGTGAGAAAAGACACGCAGTTTTACGTGCTGCGTCCGCAACGAAACAAGTTCACGGCTTTGCTCACTTTAGGCACCGACCAACTCGCGATGGCCGCAGGAATAGCCAAACTGGTGAGCCTTCCGCTGGACTTGAAGAAGCTGAATCCCGCCGCTTCGGCGACCGGCGCTGTCCCGTGGCGCGGAGTTAAGGACGGCCTCGTCACGGCCCGCGATACTCTGTCAGCAAGCACGCTCAAGGATGAGTCCACCGTGCGCGATCTCATCACCGAGATGGGGAGCAGCCTTGAAGTTCTCCGCGTCAGCATGGACAACGACTGGGGCGCGCAGTCGCAGGATGTGAACAAATTCATCGCCACTTGGGAAGATGCCACAGAGCATTGCACGGACGTCCGCGTGGCTGCCAATGGTGCGGTCAGTCTGCGCTTCGCGATGAATGCAAAATCCCGCCGGGAATTGATGATTAGCAATTCGGATGGCGGCAAGTTTCCTGTGAAGATGATCGCCGGCGCTGCCGAAGACGAGAAGGACACATTTGCGGGCAGCTTCACTGCGCTGACGGCGTTGCCTGCGGCGCTGGCCGGGAAAGTGCCGCCGTGATCCCCGGGACGTCCTGACCTCCCGTGCCGGCAAAAAGGACGCCGAGAAAATGCTCCGCCGTCGCCGGATCATTCACACACACCGCTCCGGAGAGCAGGCTGTCTTCCTGCACGACTACTGGATGCCCGGCACGAATCCGCGCCGCGAATTCCGCCAGCGTTCGACAGCCGGCTTCCCGGACGTGTCGCTGGTAGAAGATGCGCCACCACACCAGCGACTCCGACGCGGCAAACCGACGCGCTTCCAGCGTGACGCGCCCCATCGTGCAACGAGGATTGATCTCCACCACTGGACGCAACTGCACGCCGCCGCCGGCATCGCGATGGAGGAAAGCATCCACTCCCAGCGCACCCCGCAGCCCACTTTCTCCAATCACCGCAGCCAGATGGACCGGGAGAACTTCATCATAGAATCTTTCCACACCGGACTCGTGCATGAATCGAGCGGCGTCCGGCGGCAGCAGCCGGCTGAAGCGCCGGGCCGCCGCGCAGGCGATGAAGCGCCCGCTGCTGTCGTTGTGCAGCCGCACCATGCCGCAAAGTTTCGGGAGTTGGCCCGGCACGATTTCGTAGTGAACGGAGAAGTCCGCGATGCGATCCAGCCAGGGCTCCACAACGAGAGCGCCTTGTTCGGCGAGAATGTTTTCGATCCATGAAACCTGCGACTCCGGCAAAGGCAGCCCGCTGACACGCAGCATGGCGCGGCCCGCGAGACTCCACGGGGCTTTGAGAATGACGGACGTGTGTCCTTTCTCCATCCATGAGGCGATGGCCGCTTCGACTTCTTCACGATTTGCAGCACTGATTCCCGCGAGCGCCGCTGCTCCCGGCATTTCATCGTGCAGCCCGGCGAGCAGCACAGCGGCGGTGGTCTTCGCGTAGAGTTGACGCACCGTTTCATTCCACGGAATGCTGTACCGCGTTCCTCCGAGCGGCTCCATGATAGCGGCGGAGTCCGCGCTCCATCCCCACGGACGCAGCGAACTGATCTTGCGGCTGCGCAGCAGACTGTCCGCAGCGAGCCGTCCTGATGCATCCAGCACTTCGAATTCAGCCGGGTGCAGACCAGCTTCCTTGAGCGAGCGCAGATGATCATCCGAAGGCCGGCGCTGCACGAGCACGACATCCTCCTCGTGACACAGCAGCAACGGCAACAGATCAAGATCGCGCGCCAGCCCGGCAGTCGTGCGATCGGCGCGCATGGCATCGGCATCGCGGGTCAGCGCGCAGCGCTCGGCGCAGGGATTGAAGAGAAAAACGCCCGGTGTTCGCCCGCGGCTCTGCGCGAACACCTGGAGCGAAGCGATGAACTGATCATCAAGGCCCGCACGACGCCGGCCCTCGGCATTGAACGGCACATTCCCCCGCGCCCGCGCCGGACTCAGCGGAAAGTGCAGCACCTTCTTCCACGCGTCCCAGTCGCTCTCACCCTTTTGCTTCCACTTCCGGAACCACCGCAGCCCGCAGCCGACGTGCCCGATCTCATCCTCGTAAATCCGTTCCATCAGCGCCGCCGTATCCGTGTCCCCCATGCGCGCAAACACTCCGCTGAAGTGCCGCGAGTAGTCGAGGTTGGCCTGCTCAAACGTGAGGCTCAGCCGGCTGACATAATCCACCGGCGACTCCATGCCCGACACATGCCGCCAGAAGAATCCATTCACCGGCAGTTCCCCGAACGTCAGCCCGGAGCGCGCCATGCGCTCCATGTAGAGCCGCGTATGAATCTGCTCTTCCTTCAGCGTCTGGAGCAGCGCCTGACGAAACGCGCGCGGAGCATCAGGAAACTTCAGAATGGCCAGCGCCATGAGTTCCGTCGCCAGCAGTTCGTGATTAGCAAACAAATGCAGCAACACCGCCCGCGGCTCCTCGCGGTGCAGTTCCCGCTCCGGCGGCAACTCCACCCGATCCCCCCGCCCCGCCATTCGCAGCGCCAACGGACGCCCCGGCGCCTCCGGCGTAACGAGCGCCGCCCCCGGCACATCATCCGTCAACGGCCCCGCAGGAGCCGCCAGCTTTTCCTCCAGCGAGTCCGACAGCAAAACGCGCGTGGCAAATTCCCTTAACTCCATCCCCGCTCGTAACCCGCCCCTCCGCAGCCGGCAAGAGGCCGGTGCAAACTCTCCCTCACCCCGCCATCGGCAACTCCAGCGGCCGCGCCCGGTGCAGGATCAGCCACTCGGCGTGCTCATCCATCGCCTCCTTGCCCGCAATGAAAAGCACATCGTGCATCCGTTCCACCAAATCAGCCACCGGGAGCGCTTCCTTTCTCGTAGCCGACGGCTCCTCACTCCATGCCCTGCGCCGCTTCTCTTCCTGTTTCCGCAGGTTTTCCTCCCCGCGCCACTGCTTTTTGTTCTTTCTCAATGCCAGCGCATCCCCCACCGGGTAGCAATCCTCCCCCATCCACTCCCGCATCCGCAGATTCAGCGAGTGGTACAACGCGATCATCGTGCTGAACTGATACGTCACCTCCGAAAGTAGAATCTTTTCTTTATAGGCCAGCAGCGAAGCCCCTGCCAGCAGCAGCAGGCTCATCAACAGCAGCAGCAGATGCTGCTCGTGGGAATGATAAAACGCCCCCTGCATGAACACGTGGATGACGAGAATCAACACCGCCAGTACGAGCCCCGCTGATGCCAGATCAAAACTCCAGCGGTGCAGCCGATGCCCGCGGTGCTTCATTTCCGTGACACTCGGCACAAAATAGCGGAGCTGCCCGCGCACCCATCCGTCATGCACCCGGCACAGCATGTTCTTTTGCTGTGCTTCAGGCAGCCCCGCAAAAGCCCG
The DNA here is from genome assembly GCA_031429155.1 of Verrucomicrobiota bacterium. Lineage (GTDB taxonomy): Bacteria > Verrucomicrobiota > Verrucomicrobiia > Verrucomicrobiales > V1-33 > V1-33. Next base: position 9,186 of record JANOZA010000770.1, read on the forward strand.
CGGCGCAGTTTCATAAGGCATCGCCCACGCCATCACCACACTGCGCTGATAGTCCAGCTCACTGCGCTGCCGCACCAGATAGTTCGCCGCCACGGAATTCCCCATCCCCGCCGCCGCCCAATAAATCTGCACCCGCAGCGCCTCCGAGAGCGCCCGGTAGTCCTGCCCCATCTCCACCCGCTTGCTCTTCTTCGTCCGCACATACCACCACCACCCCCCCAGCACCATCCCCAGCCCCAGCACCAGCAGCCCCCACCATTCCGCCAGACAGTGCGAATAAACATGCTCTACCGCCGCGGCACCCGGGACCAGTAAAAACAAACACTTCAACTGCCGCCGCTCCGCCCCCTGCCGTGCACGGCTCATAGTGCTGAAACGCCGCCGCGCCCGCGCCATCCCCTCCAGCGCATCCGCCAGCGGAGCATCCGGCCCCAGCATTTCTGTGGTCTCCCTTCGCTCCGCCCCGCCCCAGCCATCCTTGTAGCCACTTTTCGGATCGTTCCGCAGCCGCTCCTCCTCGGCCCGCCAGTCCGTATTCAGCCGCTCCAGATTCTCCGCCATGCGGTGCATCGTCGAAAGCGGAGCCGGTGCCGTATTCCATGCCGCCGCCTCATCATGGGGTTCGCCCCCGGAGCCCTGCCGCACCCAATCCGTCTTCACCACCGGACGCTTCGCATCCACCGGCAGGAGAATCCGCATCACCTTCTCCTGTGGAGCCGCCGCATCCCGCACCCGCTGCACCGGCACATGTACCACCATCCCGCAATCCACCCAGCGCAAATCCGCCGTAGGAGGCAAAATATCCGGCGGAAACCCCCGGCGCTTCATCCGCACCGTGCCCGCCGTGCCCAAATGCTCCGCCGCCCCCGTCTCATCCCCGTTCCACAGCGCCAGCAGCACATCACAATACGCCGCCACGTACATCCCCGCCGCCGTGTAGCGACGGTGCCGCCGCTTCTGATCCCCGAGATCCGCCCGCTGCACATCGCACAGTTGTTCCTCTGAATAACACACCTCTCCATCCAGCCGCACCGTGAAAGACTGTACCCCTTCATCCCCCAGCAGCCGGCGCAGCGTCGCCCGGTGCTCCTCCGTCCCCGCCGCCGCCCGTGCCCTTTCCGTCGCCGCCTCCTCCTCCGTCATCCCCTCCCGCAGTTTCGGCTTCTCCTGAAAAGAACTGCACTCCGCATAAATCGCCGCATCAAACGGCAGCGGAGCCACCACCCGCATCCCCAACTCCAGCGCCACCTCCGCCACCAGGGTATCCGCCCCCGGAGCCAGCGAAGACATCACCACCACCGGCGTCACCACCAGCCCCAGCCGCAACCCCGCCCGCGCATCCAGCGGCCCCGCCTCCGCCACCTCCTCCCCATGCCCCCAGCGCACGCCCTCCGGCTCCAGCAAATACTCCATCAACCGCGCCCCCAGCCCCTTCCGCTTCCGCCCCGACTTCAACCCCAGCAAAAACTCCCGCACCCGCCCCCTGATCTCCGCCTCATCCCCCGGACACAAATCAATGTGCCCCGTCACCCCCACCACAAACACCGCCCCATACCCGGACGACACCACCTCAAGTTTCGCGGCTGTAGGATTTGGCAGAGGAGACATGGATCGTGGTTCCTTTCTCTACCAAACCGCATTAGCGATCACCTCTTTTACCAACTTCGGAAAATCGGAGCCGAACAAAGAATTCTTTGGCACCAGAGACAAAGCCCCCGAGGGCATGTTGAATGCTCTCAGTTTTTCCCCAATCTCATCCCGGTTGGTATAAACAATGACAGGGATTTTGTTTTCGATAAGGAAATCCCGAGCCTCCCGGAGCACCTTGAGACCGGCGGTTTCAGACTGCACTTCGTCCTGCCATTCCAGGGGCACGGGCATCATCATATCCAGAATGACGACTGCCCAGTCGGGGTCACTTTTGATCTGGTCCAATCCGTCGCGCAGATGGCCACATACTGGCGCTACATGGAATACAGGAGACTGGCACTCCCCGAGCGCCTTCACCGCGAACTCAATATTCATGGGCTCATCGTCAATAATCAGAATTTTGTGCATGGCTGATTGTCGGATTGGGCGGCGCATCCCGGAGCGTCCGGGGGAACCGCATGACAAAGCGAGTAGGCGACGAGGGGGACTCCAAAAACAAATCCCCGCCATGTCTGCGCATGATATCGCGGGAAACCGACAAACCCAGACCGCTGCCCACTACCGCAGCAATCGCGGCTGACGAACGGTAACCGGGATTGAAAATGCGTTCCTTGTCCTCCTCCTTCACCCCGATCCCAGTGTTCTCCACCAGCACCCGGAATTCATCCATCGTGGACCCTGCCTTCACCGTGATTGTCGTCCCAGCAGCTCCATACTTTAGCGCATTCAGCAGCAGGTCCAGAACCGCCTGCTTCACATACCATTTGTTAACGTGGATCGGAACCAAATGTTGACGGCATGAAAGTTCCTCAAGCCGTACAATCATCCCTTTCTGCTTTCCGGCCTGAGTGGACATCAGTCCGCACATGGGCACCAGTATCTCTTTGAAAATATCTGTTTTGGGAAAATCAAGGATTCCGCCCACTGCGTCCTTATGATAGAGGCGGTTGGCTTGCGACTCAGCGAGGACCGAGGCAAACAGAAGATCGAGCAACCGGTCTTTTTCCATTTCTTCGGCAACAGGCTTCCGGTTTGCCAACTCATTGGTAATTTCGGTGATTAACCGAAGACTGTTCTTCAGTTCATGGCGCTGATTGGCGATGGCTTTCCCTACTTCGATATTTTGCGCCATCATTTCGAGAACCGGCCCGATTTGCGCGGTTAAAAACTGAAGCGTCTCAATTTCAACAGGATCGAAGGGACGGTTTGTTTCCCCGAATCGTCCCGCCCGGTGATGAGTGAAGCGCATTACCCCCAGGGCACGTCCTTCCCCTGCCGCCGGGGATTCACGTTCGTTGGCGGGGAGTGGAATAGGCAGCAGGAGCGCAGGATCTTCCATGTGGCGCTTTTCGGGTTCACCTTCTCTAACTTCGTAATACTGCGGATCGGGTTTTCCATCGTTCTGCACCCCCACCCCATTGGGAAAATACAGCGGCGTCCCGCTGGCAAAGCAATCAGCCGTACGGGCACCTGCCAGTCCGTAGGACACCCGCCACCACTCTCCAGGCAGCACATTTTCTTCGGTCCTCGAATCCCTCAGCCCCGTGGTCCACCTTAATCGAACAACGTCCCTGCGGGTTGGATCCCGATACAGCAGTGTGATGCCCTCAATTTTGAAAACATCCTTCACCATCTTCAACAGCTCGGCCAAATAGTGATCCCGGGCTTCTTC
>JANOZA010000771.1:0-3974 GCA_031429155.1 Verrucomicrobiota bacterium
GCTCCATAGAAAAACCCGGAGCCGGCGAACCAGCTCCGGGTTGAGAGAGGGCCGGCTCGATTACTCGGCGTCCTTGATCGTCCAGTGGAGCATGCTGTGCGCCTGGGCGCTCTGCTCGCCACTGATCACGTCGAGGCTGCCGATGCTGCGTGCGAGCGAGAGCCCGAAGTCCGCCATCTCCGTCTCGTCAGGACCGATGGGGAGGAGCTTCAGCCAGTCGGCACCATAGTTCCACAGCGCCGGGAAGTTCACCCGGATGTGACTGCCGCAGGCAGGGCCGCCGGCGGCTGGTGTTTTGCCGGCGAGTTCTTTGGTGAACGACGGCGATGTGCTCATGAACCATTGGGTGGGAGACACCGCAGTGTGCGGCCAGACGTCGCCGAGATTCATCGGCAGCTCGAAACCAAACATCTCGACGTTGCCGTCCTTCTTCGACACCGGTTCCGTGGGAATCTTTTCACCGGTCTGTGCGGCGGCGATGGCGGCGGCAGAACCGATCAGCGTTTTGAGACCGGCCCATGACTCGGCTAGTTTAGCACGGTCCTTGAGTTCGCTGACCCACGCGAGGCGGGGAATGCGGCCTTTGGCCACGACGTCCGGCGGAATCGGAGAGCCGGGAACTTCCGGCATGACGCCGTCAAGGTTGAGCAGCATCACGGATTCGTCGCCCATCGCCGCACGAAAACTTTGCAGGGATTTCCAAAGTTCCTTCACCATTGGCACGCCCATCATTTCTCCCATCGCCGCACCCTGGCGCACGTCGTCCGGCATCATGGCCTTCACGTCCTTTTGGTAGATGCTCCAGATGGAAACGGTGAGATCTTCGATGTAGGTGAAAATCTTATCGCGAAACGGTCCATTGGATCGCCCGCCGATGGTGATGAGTGTCTTGTCGCTGGCCAGCGACGTGAGCGTGAGCGGACGGCTGTTTTCATTGGCGCGGGACTTGGGGCCGCCGAACGACTCGGCGTGCAGTCCGCCGTCCCACCACAGCGCGCCGACGGCAGCGTCGGGGTCGTTTGGCCACAGGGCGTCGCTCTTGGTGTCGAGTTCCTTCAGCTCCTTGATGACATTGTCGAGATTCACGGGGACCGAAGCCTTCTTCGCCGTGTCCGCCAGGCTGATGAGCATGTCGAAGACACCGCCCAGTTCATTCACTGAGTGGAGCATCTTTTGGCTGGTGTAGGTGAATCCGAACGGTTTCTTCGCCGCGAATTCCGCCGCGCGTGTCGCGACATCAGGATGGGTCAAAACGGAATCCGCCGCGCTGGTGAACTTCACATGGCTGTGATCCGCCCCGATGCCGACGACGAGATAATCGCCCACCCAGCCCCAGGAGATCTCAACCTGTTTGGCGAGCAGCTTTTTCACAAGAGCCGCGCCCTTTTCTTCGCCGGCAGCTTCGGAGAGCGCACTCTTCATCTGCTCCTGCTCGCGCTCGGGCATCATCTTGCCGACTTTGATGGTCATACTCTCGAAGCTGCCGCCGCCGGCCTCGAATTTCCCCTGCTCCATCTTTTCCATCACTTCGCCGGGGATTTCATTCATCGCCTGACCGAGGAGTGCTTTGAGCGTGTCCTTCTGCGCGCCGGCTTTGAGGGCCAGAATAAGGGGCGGCACGTTCAACTCCGCCACGGCTTCCACCACGGGAAGCATTTCCTTCGGCATCCCGGGTCCGCGGGGAGGCTGATCGCCCTGCCCGTCCGGGGGGAGAACTTGCGTACGAGCGGTAAAAAAACCTACCTGAATCAACGGCAGTTGCTTCATCATGGCCGCCATACTCTCCGTGAATCCAGCCGGCATGGCGATCATCAGTTCGCCACCCAGCACATCCTTGGCGAGCTGCGCGTAGTTTTTCACCTGCGGATCGTTTTCCAGAGCGGTCTTAATGTCATCGAGGTCCATCTCGCGAACCAATGTCTCATTGGCCATGACCTTCTTCACAAAATTGCTCTTGAGGAAGCCGTCCGCCAGATCGCTCAGCCGGTAGAGCGAAGCAAATGCCTCGGTGTCCTTTGGCAGGCGCGCGGCGAGCCCATAGACTGATTCTCCGGCGGAAGCCTGAGCGACGATGTCCGCGGCGCGGACTGGAGTGCTGAATGCAGCGCCCATGAACGGTGCCGCAGCGAGCGACAGCGACACGGACAGGATGCGGATGCGGGGGGATTTCATGTGGTGGTGTTTTGTTTGGTTGGTGGCCGGATGGCGAAGTTAACGTGCAGACCGGCGGATGCACGTAAAAGGTTACATTGCCTGACGGGGGACCGTGAAAGGCAGTGCGGGCTTCCTTCGGGGCCGACCATTCACGGTCCCGGCGCCAGGGCACCTACAATTTCCCGGCGGGGATTGGAATTTTCAAAAGCAACCCGGCGCGATAAAGATCGGCTGTCCGGTTGCCGCCGTGCCGGGAGGATAGGAGTGAGTTTGCCAAACTCGCCAACCTACCAGTCCATGGACACCGGGCCAAATGACGATGCGCAACTGCTGCGGGAATTCGCAGCAGACCAGTCACAGAGTGCATTCCGCACTCTGGTGGAGCGCTATCGGAATATGGTCTATGGGACGGCGCGACGCAGACTCGGGAATGACGAAGCCGCCCTGGACGTGTCGCAGAATGTTTTTTCCGCGCTCGCCCGCAAGGCTCCGTGGCTATGCACCCGCGCCAGCGTGGGTGGATGGCTCTACAAATCCACCCTCATGGAGGCCGCCCGCCGTCAGCGGGACGATCTCCGGAGGATGAAACGCGAACGACGATACGCCGAAGAAATGAATATCCGCGGAACCAATGACGAAGACGACGACGCGCCGCAGCTCAAGGAGCTGATGCCGGTGCTCGATGATGCCATGTCCGGCCTCTCCTCCGCCGACCGTGAAGCACTGCTGCTGCGGTTCTTCCGGGGACTCAGCCTGCGCGACACGGGAGCCGCCATGGGCACTACCGAAGAAGCGGCGCGGAAACGCGTGAGCCGGGCGATGGAGAAGCTGTCCACCCTCTTCAAGCGTAAGGGGATCACCATGCCGGCGCTGGCCATCGGCACGCTCTTACTGCCCAAGGCGTCTTCCATGGCCGCCCCCGCCGCGCTGACTGCCAAGGCAACCGCCGTTGCGGCTGCACTGCCCGCGCCGGGTTTGGCGGCCATTGTTTACATGAAGGCCGCGGCCCTCTCGAAGCCCGCCGTCGCCGCGCTGTGCCTCACGGCTGCCGCCGTTCCCGCGACGTGGCAGGCGGTTCGCATCCATCGCCTGACGGAGGAAAATCAGCGGCTTACAACTAATCTCTCCGCCCCGCCGCGCGTCACCGTTCAGGAGGCCACTCCGGTTTCTCCGTCCGTGGTCTCCGTTGTGGAAACAAAGATAGTTCCCACCGGGGATGCCGGAGCCACGACATTCGATAAGCACAGCCGCCGCGGAAGGGACTGGAGCGATCTGCGTGAGAAGGAGCGTCGCCTTGATCGCGAAGGACGCCTCACGGCCCTCGCTAAACGGCTCTGGCTCAATGAACATCAGTTCGCGGTCATCGCAGATGCCATGGAAAAGGCTGACTCCGAACGCGACGCACTCTGGCAATCTGCCTGGGGGGCCGGCAAAGCATCTCCGGACAAGGCTGCACAGGAAGCCATCACTGCGGCCAGGGAAGCGAGCATTGCCGCCATCATCACCGATGAGCAGCGGGCTGCCTACGCCGATTTCATCGCCGAGGAGGAGCAAACCAGGCAGGGGATTTATGCGAACCAGTTGCTGTCCGAAATGCAGCGCGGTGGCCTGCACCTCACGGATGCCCAGAGCGATCAGTTGTGGGACATCTTTGTCGCCCGGGCCGCCGAGTCCGGAGGAGAAGCCGGCCCTGGAACCTGGTCGCAACTGTTTCAGGAGGGGCAGGTCGAAAAGCTCCACGGAGTTCTCACCGTGGATCAGTTCCGCCTCTGGCAGCAGCGAATCGAGACAAAGAACCAGTTCTTCCGTCCCGATAAGCT
>JANOZA010000772.1:0-2007 GCA_031429155.1 Verrucomicrobiota bacterium
GTGGCGGCGTATCGCCGCCATGTGACGATGCGCCGCAGGCCACTTCTTTTTCGGACGCGGCGGGTGGGGGGGGGAAGTGCGCTGCGCGGGTTGTTTATAAATGGCGGAGGGACTCCGCCACTCCCAGTGGGCTCGGGGGGAGGTGGAGTGGGCTCGGGTGACGCTGCAACCCTGACAGAAGCGCGGCGGGGCGTTAGAAGTCGGTGCGGAGGTCTTTTCCGGTCGCGGGATGGATCTCTATCCAGTCGAGATCCAGCGATTCCTTCTGCGCGGGGAGGTAGAGGCGGAGGATGCCGGGCGGGCCGGTCACGGGAAGCTGGACGGTGAGTTCGTGCCAGTCGCCGGCGGGGATGCGGAAGGGTGAGGATTTCGCTTTGTCAGTGTCGGCGGGAGTGGGGAGGGACTCGATCTTGCCCTCGCCGCCGCTGGCGCTGCGCACGCGGAGTTTTACTGTGACCGGGCCGGTCATTTTTCCGGCACTGAAGCCGAGGAAGGGCGCGGGGCCGCTGCCTTTGATAGTGACGATGCCGTCCTTCACCGCGGCGTCGCACTGACGGGCCTTCCAGCCGGCGAGCGGATCCGTCGCGGGGTTCTTTTTGGCGACGGGAGGGCTGTCCGGAGCGGAGGGATTCCATTGTGGATTACGTCTGGGCACGACGGCGGCGGTATCGGTGAGGAATTTTGTGATCTGGGCGTTGAGTTCGTGCGCCAGGGCGGGCTTTTCTGCGGCGAGGTTCTTCGTTTCGCTGATGTCGTCCTTGAGGTTATAGAGTTCGAGCTTGTCGCTGGCGTTGTCGCTGGCGTCGTCGTTGTCGGCGTAGAAGCGGATGAGCTTCCAGTCGCCGCGACGGACCCAGGTGCCGGGGCGGAAGCCGTCAATGTCGCTGCGCCCGCCGTGCGGGAAGTGAGAGAAGATGGCCTCGCGGGTGAACTGTTCCCCGCACAGGGCCGGGGCGATGCTGGCGCTGTCGAACTTGAGGCCGGCGGGCTGCGGGAGTTTCGTTAGTTCGAGGAGCGTGGGGAAGAAGTCGCTGCTCTGGACCACGGCGTCGCTGGTGGTGCCCGGCGCGACTTTGCCAGGCCAGACGACGATCATCGGGACGTGGGTGCCGCCTTCGTAGTTGCTGGCCTTGCCGCTGCGGAAGGGGGCGTTGCTGGTGACGGGGACGGCGGCGAACGTGGTGCTCTTCGTCGCTTCTTTCGCCACATTGTGCCAGCCGCCGTTGTCGCTGGTGAAGATGATGATGGTGTTGTCGGCTAGTTTCAACTCATGCAGCGTGGCGACGAGACGGCCCACGGCATCATCGAGACTGCGAACCATTCCGGCATACATGGGGTTCCGCTGACCGGCTTTAGGGTCTGCCTGTTTGGCCGCGTCAGCGATGTAGTTCTCTTTCGCCATCCACGGCGAATGGACACTGAAGGCCCAGTAGTTGAGGAAGAACGGGCGGTCCTTATTCTCCCGCATAAATTTCTCCGCCTCCTCGGCCATGCGGTCTTCGATGTGGTCTCCGGGCTTGCCCTGGTTTTTCCAAAACGCCCAGGGTGCGAAGTAGCCATTGCCGCCTCCAGGGCCGGGGCCGGGGGTGTGGGGGAGATCAATCTCGAAGCCGTGCTGGAGCGGGGAGTACGGCTCGGCGCCGAGATGCCATTTGCCAAAATGCGCGGTGCGCCATCCGGCGTCGTGCAGGAATTCCGGCAGCGTGAGATAGTCGGTCTTGAGCCGCGTGATGCTGTCGGCGGTGAGGATTTTCGTCTTCGGATTTCCCTTCGCGAGGCGCTTCTCCAGCATGATTTCCGGGAGGTGGCAATTGGGGGCGGTGATGCCGATGCGCGCGGGGCTCATTCCTGTGAGGATGCTGGCGCGCGTCGGCGAACAGAGGGGACTGGCGGAGTAGGCATTGGTGAATCTCATGCCTCGTTTGGCCAGCGCATCAAGATGCGGCGTCTTGTGAAATGTGCTGCCGTAGCAGCCGATGTCGCGCCCGCCGAGATCATCGGCGAGGA
>JANOZA010000773.1:0-2408 GCA_031429155.1 Verrucomicrobiota bacterium
GCAAAGGGAAAAAATGCGGCCCGGCCCCGGCTTTTCCCCCAACCGGCGTAACCTCGCCCCGCCGCGCTGCCGTCTGGCCCTGGAACACCCGCACTTCCAATGCTCCTCGCCATCGCCATGGGATCGTCCCTGCCGTCTGAAATCCTCTCGACGGATCGCCGTCGCGCTGCCATGGACCCGCTTGTGAGCGCCGATGATCATCTGGTGCAGGCTGCCTGCGCAGGAAATCCCGATGCCTTTACCGAAATCATCGCGAGGCATAAGGGCCGCGTATTCGGCATGGCCGCGAAGTATGCGCGCAATCATCACGAGATGGAGGACCTGGCGCAGGACATCTTCATCCGCGTGTGGCGCGGACTGACATCGTGGCGGGGCAGGGCGCCCTTCGACCACTGGCTGACGTAGATCGCGGTGCGGACGTGCTTTGACTTCCTCCGCCGCAACCGCCGCCGCCGGGAGACGGAGGTTTCCCGCGACACCCTGCCGGAACACTGCGGGCTGGACCGCGAGGCTTCGCCGGAGGAGGAGGGGGAGAATCACGCGCTGCTCCTCGTGCGCCGCGCCATGACCCGGCTGCATCCGAAGGAACAACTCGTGCTCACCTTGCTGGAACTGGAAGATAAGACTGTGCGGGAAGTCGCCAGCCTCACTGGCTGGAGCGAAGGCAACGTAAAAGTCCGCGCCCACCGCGCCCGCGCGAGTCTGCGCGGCGTCATCGAACAAATCCGCCGCGAAGGCATCACCCTATGAGAGTTGAACAGGAGAAAACAGAGTTAACAGAGACTTGGGTTGGGGGATTCAGTTCAAAGCTCTCCCAACCCGGGTCACACCGGCAACTCATCAATCAGGCACTCTGTTACCTCTGTTACCTCCTGTAAAATCCTACCAATGCCATGCAAGACAACGAACTCAGCGAACTCCTTTCCAGCGCCCGTCGCGCCGCCGCCCGGCTCGACACCGCGCGGGCGGAACTGGCATTCGAGACGCGGATGCAATCCGTGGTCCGCGCTACGGCGCAGGGACCAGGGCCAGCCAGTCGTTTCCAGATGTGGCTGCGCGCTACCGTCGGCCTCGCCACGGCCGTCGGCATCCTGGCTTTCCTTTTTCTCGCCGGCCGCGGCGCCATCGAATCCGAAGACACCCTCAACGCATGGTGGACAGACAACGCCGTCGTTTGGGACCAGGAACTCTTTAACTGACCCACGCTTATGAAATGGATGACCCGTCTTAGCATCGTCGCCGTGTTTCTCCTCGGCATCGTCGCCGGCGCCGCGCTCGGCATGAGAGTGGAGCGCGACCGCTTCCTCAAAATGCAGCGCAACGGCCCGGCCTCCCTCGTGGAGAGCGCGCTCAAGCACATCAGCAGTGAAGTGAAACTCACGCCGCCGCAGTATGAGGAAATGCGCGCCGTGCTCAACAAGGCGCAGCCCGCTCTCAAGGAAGTGGAGGAGGAGCGTCGCCGGAAGATCGTCGCCATCATGGATACCGTCCGCACCAGCGCCAGTGAATTCCTCGACGCCGGCCAGCAGAAACTCTACGACGTGCTCCACATCCGCATGGAGAAACGCCTGACCCCGAATTCCAGCGAACCGACAACGACGGCGTGGTTTGGGAGCTAAAGGCAAATGGATTTGAAAACCGGTTTACTATTCTGCCGGGCCAACGGCCCCTGCAGATTTCGTCCGGTTTCAAACTTCACTCGGGATAAGAAGCCGACGACCACATTCCCATGACGGAGCCGCCGCCCCATGCTAAAGCTCCATTCACGATCAGTCCGCCCAAAATCCAAAGGCAGCCGTTCACTTCCCCTTTCTGATTGCCGACTGCGCGTGAGAGCCAAAGGCCATTCGCCAAACAAAGAAGAACGCTCAGTATCAATCCCGGAATCCCCCATTGCTCCAGACCTGAAATACTTCCGCCTCCGATCATCCCAAAAGTCATGCAGACGAAGGATGGCGAGACGAATGCGAGAAGGTGATACCACATCAAGGGACGGTCCAAGGACCTCGAATTCTGGACGGATGAGTCGCTGCGTGGCGGCTCATACGGATTGCTTCCGGATGGTGCAGCAGGCTCGTTCATCGCTCATTCAGGGTATTTGGTGGAAAAACAAACTCCGTCCCCGCACGGCATCCCTCTGAAGAGCCGGCGGGGGACGGAGTTGATGGAGCGCGATCCGCTGCGGGAGCCGGAGAACTGCCAGAGGGGGCAGGGAACCGGGCACACAGCAGAGCGCAAATAGCATCCATGCGCCGCCGGTAGCAGGCGGCGCGCGGGAATTCAAGGCGGCAAAGTCACGGACTCCTTGATTCACAGGGCTTACGCTTGAACGTGCCCAAGCCGGATCTGGAGGGTAGGGCGGGCCTCCGGCCTGCCCGTTGGTCGCATCCTGCGGCCAACTCTTTCCG
>JANOZA010000774.1:0-2098 GCA_031429155.1 Verrucomicrobiota bacterium
CTTAAAAAATCTGCGCTAATCTGCGAAATCTGCGGACAAACCCTCACCCGAACCACCATCCACATGGGCAAACCCACCGGCTTCATCGAATACCTCCGCGAAATCCCTGCCGACCGCGCGCCGTCTGAGCGCGTGGGCGACTGGAAAGAATTCCACCTGCACATGCCGGAGGAAAAACTCCGCACCCAGGGCGCGCGCTGCATGGACTGCGGCATTCCGTTCTGCCACACCGGCACGCTCATCAGCGGCATGGCCAGCGGCTGTCCTATCAACAACCTCATCCCGGAATGGAACGACCTCGTCTATCGCGGGCTGTGGAAGGAGGCGCTGGAGCGGCTGCACAAGACGAACAACTTCCCGGAGTTCACCGGCCGCGTCTGCCCGGCGCCTTGTGAGGGTTCGTGCGTGCTCGGCATCAACAATCCGCCGGTGACGATCAAGAACATCGAGGCCGCCATCATTGACAAAGGCTGGGACGAGGGCTGGGTCACGCCTGAGCCGCCGTCCAGACGCACCGGCAAACGCGTCGCCGTGATCGGCAGCGGCCCTGCCGGACTCAGTGCTGCCGCGCAGCTTAACAAAGCCGGCCACAGCGTCACTGTCTATGAACGCGCCGACCGTCCCGGCGGCCTGCTCATGTATGGCATTCCCAACATGAAGCTCGACAAGGAGGAAGTCGTCATGCGCCGCATCCGGCTGCTGGAAGCCGAGGGCATCGTCTTCAAATGCAACATCAACATCGGCACCGATGTCACCGTCCCCGCGCTGCGCAGTGAGTTCGACGCCATCGTGCTCGCGACCGGCGCGACCAAGCCGCGCGACCTCCCCATTCCCGGCCGCGAACTGAAGGGCATCCACTTCGCCATGGACTTCCTGACGGCTAACACCAAAGCCGTGCTCGATCAGCACAAGAATGGTGGCTTCATCACCGCCGAGGGCAAAGACGTCATCATCATCGGCGGCGGCGACACCGGCACCGACTGCGTGGGCACTTCAGTCCGCCACGGCTGCACCAGCCTTGTGCAGGTGGAAATCATGGCCAAGTCCCCGCATGAGCGGGCCAAGGACAATCCGTGGCCCGAGTGGCCGAAGGTCTATAAGATGGACTACGGTCAGGAGGAAGCCGCCGCCAGGTTCGGCGACGATCCGCGCGTCTATCTCACCACCGCCACCAAGTTCGAGGGCGACGACGACGGCCACGTCAAAGCCGTGCATCTCGTCACCGTGAAGTGGGAGCGGAACGACAAAGGTCAGTTCATTCCCCAGCCCGTCCCCGGCACCGAGAAAGTCCTGCCCACGCAGCTCGTCCTCCTCGCCATGGGCTTCCTCGGCCCCGAGCAGCCGCTCCTGGATGCCCTCGGTGTCGAGCGCGATGCCCGCTCTAACGTCAAAGCCGACCACGGCAAATACACCACCAGCCTCGATGGCGTCTTCGCCGCCGGCGACTGCCGCCGCGGCCAGAGCCTCGTCGTCTGGGCCTTCAACGAAGGCCGCGGTGCCGCCAGGGCGTGCGATGAGTTCCTTATGGGGCACTCGGATTTGCCATAGCTCCAGTGCGGCGGGGAGACTCCCCCACGCGCTGCCGACAGTCTGTAGCCCGCACGGGAGACTCTCCCACGCGCTGCCGACAGTCTGTAGCCCGAACAGGAGACTCCCCCACGCGCTGCCGACAGTCTGTAGCCCGCACGGGAGACTCCCCCACGCGCTGCCGACAGTCTGTAGCCCTAACGGGAGACTCCCTCACGCGCTACCGACACTCTGTAGCGCGGAAGCCGTGAAGAAAGGGTCTATTGGTGTCGCCAGTTGTTTGGCACGAAGTCGTAACGCAGCCGTCCCGGCTGCCGTGGCGCAGTGCCTCCGGCCTGCGCTGCTGCCGGTCCCGCTCTGTGGCAGGCGTTACGCCCTGCGGAACGGCAGGCCGGAGGCCTGCGTTACGCCCTCACGTCCCCACCTTCTCCCGCAGCCGGCGGAGAAAGTCCGTAACCGCCTCAGCAACCCGTCACGCCGGATTCCCGGCGGGGGCCGCCGCGACGGCCGGGCGGCGGGCGGCGAGCCATTTCGCTGGGGTCAGCGTTGCGGCGAGGGCGGCGACTTGATC
>JANOZA010000775.1:0-7641 GCA_031429155.1 Verrucomicrobiota bacterium
TCACGCCGCTCAAGCCGCTGCAGAATCCGCTCCGGCTCCGATCCGTTTTGTAGCCTGATGCAACTGCGGCTTCTGCTCGCGGCGTTCGCCCTCGCTGTCCTCCCGGCAGGAGCCGAGATCAACATCGCGCCGGGGACGGCGGCGAAAATTGGCCAGCGCATTTGGCAGAATGAATGCGGCGGCACCGTCGCGGGCCTCACAAGCTGGAATGCGGGAGAGGCTTTCGCCTCGCTCGGCATCGGGCACTTCATCTGGTATCCTGCGGGCGGAAAGCAGACGTATCAGGAGAGTTTTCCGGGCCTGGTGAAATTGCTCATCGCGCGGCGTGCTCCGGTACCGGCGTGGCTGGCGAATGCGAAAGCCTGTCCGTGGCCCGACCGTGCAGCCTTCAGCGCGGCGCAGAATTCCGCACAGATGAAAGAGCTGCGCTCCCTGCTGGCCGGCACCATCGCCATTCAGGCTGACTATGCCGCGCAGCGCAGTGTGGCATCCCTGCCGAAGATACTCAGTGCGGCCGCGAAGGGCGAGCGCGACAGTCTCACCGCGAAATTCAATGCTCTCGCCGCCAGTGGGGCTGGCCTCTACTGCCTGATGGATTACGTGAATTTCAAAGGCGAGGGCACCAATCCCGCCGAACGCTACCAGGGCAGTGGCTGGGGGCTCCTCCAGGTGCTGCGCGAGATGCCTGCGGTGAAGCCGGCCACAGCGCCTGCGGCCTTCGCCGCTGCCGGCAAACGCGTGCTCGGCATGCGTATTTCCAACGCTCCCAAAGACGAAACCCGCTGGCGTGCCGGCTGGTTCAGTCGCTGCGATTCCTACGCCCGGGGGCTGTGAGAACGGCTGGCACATCCGCGCTGGTATCCGGATCATGCTGACGCACACTCCGAAGTATGACCTACAGCCAATGGGCCGTGACCGCCACTGTGGCCGTGGAAGTGCTGCAATTGATGCTCATTCCCCGGCTGCTGGCGCAGCGAAACAAATCGCCGAATGCCACCCTCGCATGGCTCTGGGCGCTCCTGCTGTTCCCATTTTTCGGCGCAATGTTCTATCTGCTTATCGGCAGTGAGCGCGTGGCGCGGCGGCGACTGGCCCTTGTCCGCGCCCTCGAAACGGAGATCGGCCGGGAGGTGCGGCGGCGTCAGGCTGCTGAGTCCGCCCTTCAAATGCCGGAACTGGAGCGGGTGAACGGTTTTCCGCAGTCATCCGGTAACAGTGTGGCCCTCCTCCCGGATGGCACGTCGTTCTTTCCGGTGCTCCTGGAAGTTATCGCATCGGCACAGCACTACCTGCACCTTGAATACTACATTTGGAGCCGGGACCGGGCGGGCAAAACGATTCGCGATGCGCTGGTAAAGGCCTCGAAACGCGGGGTGCAGGTGCGTGTCCTCGTGGACGAGATGGGCAGCCTGTGGTTGCGGCGCTCATTCTTTGCACCGCTGGTGGAAGCCGGCGGGGAATTCTCATGGTTTCATAGTTTTTCGCCCCGGCGCGGGAGGTTTCATCTCAACCTGCGCAACCACCGCAAGCTGGTCATCGCCGACGGCACGACAGCGCTCATTGGCGGCATGAACATCGGCAACGAGTACTGGCGCGGCAGCGAGGCTCCGCCCTACCGCGACCTCGCCATCCGGTTGCGCGGGCCCGTCGTGACTCAACTCTCGGAAGTCTTTTCTCAGGACTGGTACTTCGCCACCGACCGAGCGCTAAAGACCCCGGAGTTCTATCCTGTCAATGAGCCCTGCGGAGACGTCGCAGCCCAGGTCGTCCCTGGTGCGCCTGACAACGAAATTGACGAGATACAGCTTACGACCATTGCGCTCCTCCACCGCGCGGAAAAGTGCATCCGGCTGATGACTCCCTACTTTGTGCCGGAGACTGCGCTGCTCGCAGCGCTGCAACTCGCCGCGATGCGCGGCGTGGATGTCGCCATTCTGGTGCCGGAAAAGTGCGACCATTTCTACCTGACACACGTCATGAGGAGCTACTATGACGACCTCCTGCCGCACGGCGTCCGTATCTTTGAATACCAGCCGAGAATGCTCCATGCGAAAGCCATCACTGTGGACAGCCGCTACACGATGACCGGCAGCGCGAACCTGGACATCCGCAGCCAGCGCCTCAATTTTGAACTAAACGTCCTCGTCGCCTGCCGGAAAACTACAGAAGCCCTGGACCGCATTTTCGACGAAAATGTCGTCAATGCGCGACAGGTTACAGCGGCGTCCTATGCGCAGCGCCCTTTCCGCCACAAAATCGCCGAGGCTATCTTCCGCCCTGCCGCTCCGCTCCTGTGACGGACTCGCGAATGGGAGGCGAATTTGCACTTTGCATCCGCCCCCTCCCGGCAGCAAGAGACAGGCCGACAATCCATGCGTTCTCCACGGTCACTGCAAAACCGGCTGCTCCTGAGCTTCCTCGTCTCCACGACGGCGATCCTCGCCTGCGGCGGCTTTGTCATTTACAGGGTGATCGCCTCGCAACTCGAGTCGGGGAATGATCAACTCCTGCGGGACCGGCTGGCGTTTTATGAGACCACGGCAAAGCTTCAGGAGGAACGTGGAATTGTGTTGGCGACGTGGCGCTGGATACCTGCAGAAATAATGCAGACAGGATCTGCTTACGTGGTGCAGATGTGGTATGCCGAGGATGGAAAAGCGATTTACCACCATTTGCCGGCGCTGGATTTCAAGCCATTACCGCGCCCGGCAGCAAACGGTGGTGAAGCGGTCTTTCTGGATCAGACGCTTCCAGATGGCAGGCCTGCGCGACTGGTGACTCGGGAGTTTGTCCCCGCCCGGAAGGATCCGAAACTTCCGCCCGTGAAACTGCAAATCATGGTCGCACATGATTTGGGGGCACTTCATAAAACCCTCAGCGATGTCCGCTGGTTTCTCATCAAAATCGGCTTCGCCGTGATGGGGGTGATCCTTATCGCCTCGCGCCTCATCATCCGCCGCGGCGTGAAGCCGGTGAACAGCCTCGTGCGGCAAATCGAGGGTATCCCGCTCTCCCACGATGGCGACCGCTTCAGCCTGCCAGGTGCACCGTCGGAACTCCAGCCGGTGGTAGGCCGTCTCAATGCGATGATGGACCGGGTCGGAGCGGCCATCGAGCATGAACGACAGTTCGCGTCCAATGCCGCCCACGAACTGCGCAATCCGCTCGCGGCCATTCGCAGCACCATCGAAGTCGCGCTCAGCCGCACCCGGAAGGCCGAGGAATACGAGGAGACGCTCGACGGCATTTGGCAAAGTCAGCAGGGAATGCAGCGCATCGTAAATCATCTGCTGCTGCTCGCGCGACTGGAGAGCGGCCACCGGCAGACTGAGTTTATCGCCGAGCATGCCGTGCTGGGTAAGATTCTCAAAAAGGCCTGGCTCGGCTGCCTGGAGCAGGCGGAGGAGAAAAAGCTGCGCGTGTCGTGGCAGGTGGAAAAGCCGGATACCGAAGTCATGATCGCCCTCTCCCTCGCGAACATCATCGTCACCAACATGCTGGAGAATGCCGTGAACTACACACCCGCCGGTGGCGAGATTCACATTCAGGGCGCAGTCTCCGGCGCGGACTTCCGGCTGAGTGTGGAGAATACCAACCCTGGCCTGCGCGAAGATCAGTTGGAGGACACGTTCGCGCCCTTCTGGCGTGCCGACCCCAACGCCAGCGGACACCGCGGCAACGCCGGCATCGGACTCGCCCTGTGTCGTCGCGTCGCCACCACCCTCGGCGGCAAGATTGAGGCGTCCCTCCCGCCCGGAGGCCTCGTGCGCTACTCCGCCCAAATCCCGGTAGTCGTCCGCGCCACCGCCGCAGAGAAGCCGCTTCCTGCCTGATCATTTCCGCTGCGCTCCTCACCCATACTCACCATGTCCTACTTCGATTCCCTTTTCTCACTCTCAGGCAAAACCGCCGTCGTCATCGGCGGCACCGGCGAACTGTGTGGCGCGATGGCCGAAGGCCTCGCCGCGGCGGGCGCGGAGGTTGTGCTGGTCGGACGCAGTGAGGAGAAGGCGAAGGCGCGGCTGGAAAAGATCACGGCAGCAGGCGGGCAGGGATGGTTCGCTCCGGCGGAAGCCAGCGACCGCGGGAGCATGGAGTCGCTCCTCGCCCTGATTCTCGCGCGCGTGCGTGACGTGGACATCCTCGTGAACGGTGCCGGCGTGAATTCGCCCACGCCATTCCTCGAAATCCCCGAGGACGAGTTCGACCGCATTCTGAATGTGAACACCAAAGGCGTGTTTCTCGCGTGTCAGGTGTTCGGGAAATACTTCGTCGAGCGCGCGCGGCCCGCATCCATCATCAATCTCGGCAGCATGTCCGGCATCGTCCCGCTCAGTCGCGTCTTCACCTACTCGCTGAGCAAAGCCGCCGTGCATAACCTCAGCAAAAACCTCGCCCGCGAGTGGGCTCCTCTGGGCATCCGCGTCAATACGCTAGTCCCCGGTTTCTTCCCCGCAGAGCAAAACCGCAAGGTTCTCAACCCTGAACGCATCGAGAATATCATGCGTCACACGCCTATGAAACGCTTCGGTGAAGCACGGGAACTCATCGGCGCCACGCTGCTGCTCGCAGGCGATGCCGGCAGCTTCATCACCGGCGCAGAGATTGTGGTGGATGGCGGCTACCATGCGATGACGATCTAGCCATGAAGCGACTGCTCTTCCCTGCCCTGCTGATTCTTAGCTCCTGCCGGCACACGCCCCCCGCTCCGCCGCGCATCTCCGAAAACCTCGCAGTCCGCGCGCAATTCCCCGGACGCCTCGTCCTCACCGACAACTCCCCGTGGCAAATCCAGCCCGCCGGCCAAAGCGCTTCGCTCCGCTGGCGTCCGGGCGAGGCTATCGCCGTCGTCCGCTCCGGCCATCCCGCATGGCCGTTCCTCCTCACCAGCCGCCGGACACTCACGGTGGCACTGGCTCGTCCGTTTCCGCAATACTAAGTCATGCAAAGACTCCGACTCTCCTCCTCCGGCCCTGAATTCTCCCGCCTTGCTTTCGGCACCTGGCGCCTGCTCGACGATCCTGACGCGGCCTCACCGCAGGGACTGCTCACCCGTTTGAAAGCCTGCCTCGACCTCGACATCACGACGCTGGACACGGCGGAAATCTACGGAGGCTACCGCGTGGAGGAAGCCGTCGGTGCGGCGCTCGCGCTCGATGCCGGCGTGAGGGCGAAAATGGAGATCGTGAGCAAGGCGGGCATCTATGTGCCGTGCGAGTTTCATCCGGACCGGAAGACTGCCTATTATAATACGTCGGCGGAACGGCTGGTGAAGAGCGTGGAGAAATCCCTGCGCTTCCTCGGCGTGGAGGCGCTGAACCTGTTCCTCGTTCACCGCCCTGACTGGCTGACGCGGCACGAGGACACCGCCGCCGGTCTCAACCGCCTGCTGCGCGACGGCAAAATCCGCTCGGCAGGTGTGAGCAACTACACGCCGTCGCAGTTCCGCGCGCTCTCGCAGTTCATGGAGCAGCCGCTGGTGACGAATCAGGTGCAGTTCAGTCCCTTCTGCACCGATCCCATTTTCGACGGCACCTTCGACCAGTGCCAGGAGTTGAGGCTGCATCCCATGGCGTGGTCGCCAACGGGCGGTGGACGGCTTTTCAAAGCGGATGATGCCGCAGCGATTCGTCTGCGCGCAGTGATGACCTTTCTTTCTGCAAAATACGGCGGCGCTACTGCCGATGCGCTCTGCTATGCCTGGATCCTCGCGCATCCGTCCGCGCCGCTCGTGGTGACGGGCACCAACAAGATCGCGCGGCTCCAGTCTCTCGCTGCCGGCGAAGCGATCACCCTTGAGCGCGAAGACTGGTACGCGCTCACCGAAGCCGCGCGCGGGGACGGAATTCCCTGAGGTTTTGCTTTCCTGCGAAGGGTCGCGCGCTTCCGTGCGCCGCATCATGCGCATCATTCACCTCACACCGGGCACCGGGAACTTTCACTGCGGGAGTTGTCATCGCGACAATCACCTGATGAAGGCGCTGCGCGCGCTGGGGCACGACGTGACCATGGTGCCGCTGTATCTCCCGCTGGTCACGGACGGCGAAGCGGCGAGCCCGGAACTGCCTGTCTTCGCTGGGGGCATCAACCTGTTCCTAAAGCAAAAGCTGCCGTTTTTCCGCCATGCGCCGCGCTGGCTGCACCGCTGGCTCGACACCCCGAAGATGCTGCGGCGCGCCGCGAAACGCGCGGGCATGACCAGTGCGCGTCAGCTCGGCGAGATGACCGTGGAAAGCTTTCGCGGTGTCACGGGGCGGCAGGCGGAGGACTGGCAGCGCCTCATTGATTGGATAGGCAACACCGGGAAGCCGGACGTGCTCTCGCTCTCAAATGGCCTGCTCAATGGGCTCGCCGTCGCCGCGCAGCGTCAAATCGGCGTTCCAGTGGTGTGCAGCCTGCAAGGTGAGGACTCGTTTCTCGACACCTTGCCGGAGCCTTATCTCACGCAGAGCTGGGACCTGTTCCGGGAGAACAGCCGTGCCGTGGCGCGCTACGTGGCCACCAGCGAATACTACGCCGCCACCATGCGCCGCCGCCTCGGCCTCACCGGGGAACAAATCGTGTGCGTGCAGAACGGTCTGGACCTTTCGGAATACAAACGCCAGCCGCACGCGCCGGACATTCCGGTGATCGGCTATCTGGCGCGTCAGATCGCAGGCAAAGGACTGCACACGCTCGTGGAGGCGTTCATCCTTCTCGCGCCCCGCCTGCCGGTTGTGCGGCTGTCCATCGCGGGAACCGCCACGGATGCCGACGCGCAGTTTATCGCCCAGCAGCAGCGAAAGCTCCACGACGCCGGTTTGTGGGATCGCGTGACGTGGCGGCAGAATCTGGATGTCGCAGAGAAGATCGCGCACTTCCAGTCGCTCACGGTGTTGAGTGTCCCTGCGGCCTACGGCGAAGCTTTCGGTCTGTATGTCGTGGAGTCACTCGCCTGCGGTGTGCCTGTCGTGGAACCCGATCACGCGGGACTCGGCGAACTGGTGCGATCCACCGGCGGCGGTCTGCTCTGCGCGCCGGATAATCCCGCATCGCTGGCGGAAAATCTCGAACGTGTGCTCACGGATACCGCGCTGCGGCAGTCGCTCGCCGATGCGGGCCACGCGGCAGTGCATCGCGATTTCACGGCCGCAAGGATGGCCCGGGACTTCGAGGCCGTGTGTGCGAGTACGCTTTCGTAAAACAGCATCTTGCGGGTTCCCACTGCGGATGGCAAAATGCCATCATGCGTTTGCTTACCCTCCTCGCCCTGCTCCTGCCGTTGTCGCTGTTCGCGGCACCGCCTCCAAACGACAACTTCGCCGCACGCACTTCTCTTGCAGGAAGCGGCCTGACGGTCCTCGGCTCGAACATTGATGCGACAGTGGAGGCGGCTGAAAACACTCAGAACTTCTACATGGGATCTACCGTCTGGTGGTCGTGGCTGGCTCCACTCACCGGCTGGGCTCGCGTGGACACCGGCGGCAGTAGTTTCGATACCGTGCTGCAGATTTCCACGGGCAGCAGTCTGGCTTCGCAGACTTACATCGGTTTCAACATCCAGTCGCCGGACACATCGCTCGGATTCGCCAGCAGCGTCACCTTTCAAGTCACTGCCGGAACGACCTACAACATCGCCCTCGGCGGCTGCAGCTTCTGCGA
>JANOZA010000776.1:0-41274 GCA_031429155.1 Verrucomicrobiota bacterium
TGGGAACACCGGCGAGTCGTATCCCAACGGCCGCTACGGCAAGCTCGTGTATCTGCCCTGCACGCCGGAGAATAAGTTCGTGGCGGGCATCCCGGACCGGAAGGTGGACATCATCTATCTTTGCTATCCCAACAACCCGACGGGTGCGACGGCGACCTTCCAGGAGCTGGAGGAATGGGTGGCCTACGCGCGCGCCAATGAAGCGGTCATTCTCTATGATGCCGCCTACGAGGCCTACATAACAGAGCCTGGCATCCCGCATTCCATCTATGAAGTCGAAGGCGCTCGCGACTGCGCCATCGAGTTCCGCAGCTTCAGCAAGCACGGCGGCTTCACCGGCGTGCGCTGCGCCTACACGGTGGTGCCGAAGGATCTGATGGCCTCCACTCCCGACGGTCAGCGCCATCCACTGCACCCGCTGTGGAACCGCCGGCACACAACGAAATTCAACGGCGTGTCCTATCCCGTGCAGCGAGGCGCAGAGGCGCTCTTCAGCGAGCAGGGGAAGCAGGAGGTGAATGATCTCATCGCACACTATCTGGGGAACGCGAAGATCCTGCGCGAGGCCTGCGTCGCCGCTGGACTCACCGTATTCGGCGGCGTGAATGCGCCCTACATCTGGGTCGGCTGCCCCGAGGGCGTGAAGAGCTGGGATTTGTTCGACCGCATGTTGCACGAAGCGAATGTCGTAATCACCCCTGGTGCAGGATTCGGTGCTGCGGGCGAGGGCTTCTTCCGCATCAGCGCTTTCAACAGTCGCTCCAACGTGGAAGAGGTGGCTCGCCGCATCGCGACGATGCAGTGGTGACCACGAAACAAAATCTGCGCTCTCTGCCATGAAACCACTGAAGATTCTCACTGCTTTCCTTCTGGTCACCGCCGTCCCGGCGCGGGCAGAGGGCTTCTCGTTCGATGGCCTGCGCACCGCAGCGCGGAAACTCGCCACCCTGCCGCACACGCCGGGGAAGCAGGATCTCGCCGACTACTGGAAGAATATGACTTATGACCAGCACCGCGACATCCGCTTTAAAATGGAAAGCGGCCTGTGGGCAAAGGACGCGCTGCCGTTCTCCGTGGACTTCTTCCACCCCGGCTGGACGGCCAAGAAGACGGTGACGATCCATGAGGTCGTGGACGGAACGGCGACGCCGCTGACGTTTGACCGCAGTCTCTTTGACTACGGCAAGGAAAAGGTACCCGACGGCACGCCGCCGCCGCCAGGCTATGCCGGCTGGCGCGCGCGCTTCCATCTGAACTCGGAGAAATACATGGACGAGTTCCTCGTGTTCATGGGCGCGAGTTACCTGCGGGCGATTCCCAAGGGCGCGCCCTATGGTCTCTCGGCGCGCGGCCTCTCGCTCAACAGCGGACTGCCCGGCGTGCCGGAGGAATTTCCTGACTTCACGGAATTCTACCTCCAGCGCCCTGCCAAAGACGCGAAGTCGCTCACCTCATGGGCGATGCTCCAGGGTGAATCTGTCACGGGAGCCTATCAGTTCACCATCACACCTGGGCCGGAGACGGTGATGGACGTGGAGGCGGAGATCACTCTGCGGCGACCCGTCCAGCAGTTGGGACTCGCGCCGTTTTCCTCTATGTACTGGTTCGGCGAGGGCACGCATCCCAAGCCTTTTGACTTCCGCCCGGAGGTCCACGACAGCGACGGGCTCCTCATGGAACTCGGCAGCGGCAACCTCCACTTCCGCCCGCTGGAGCACACGAAGGATCAGTTCCGCCACTGCGTCTTCAGCATGGAAAAGCCGCGCTCCTGGACGCTGGTGCAGCGTGACCGGTCCTTCGCCAGCTACCAGGACCTCGAAGCTCACTATCACGATCGTCCCAGCGTGCGCGTGGAGCCTGTGGAGGGATTCGACAACGGCGGGCTGCACCTCATTGAGATGCCCACCATTGATGAGACGAACGACAACGTGATCCTCGTGTGGGAACCGCGGCCAGCGCTGGAGGCGGGCAAGGCGTTCCGTCTTCACTATCGCCTCCGCTGGCTGCGCGACCCCGCGCCGTCCGGACTTTTCACCGTGCGCGCCACCCGCAGCGGCAATCCCGTGCAGCAGCCGGACAAGCTGCTCATGACCGTGGATTTCGCCAAGCCGCTGAACCCTGAACTGAAACAGGGCGATCCGAAGTGGGATGACTTCACAAAGCTGAAGCCCGTCGTCACCGTGAATCAGAAAGAGGTCAAACTCATCCACGCCGGCCTCACCGACCTGAGCATGGCCAATGTGGATGACATGCCCGCCGGTCTCGGCCGCAGTCCGCAGATTCACATGCCCCAGGTGGTCCGAGCCTTCTTCGTCCTCGAACCGCCGAAGGACCTGGCCGACATTGACATGACCTGCGAACTTCAGGATGACACCGGCAAGGTGGTGTCGGAACGGTGGGTGTATCTCTGGAAGAAACCGAAATGAATGACGCCAGCTCACCAATGTGAAAATGAGAGCCAATACCTGGATCCAGCGCATCTGCTTGGCGGCGCTGCTTTACATCGCTGGCTACTTCGTGTTGTTAAAACCTCAACTGCACGAGATCAAAGCTGTTCGAGCGGAAATTAGGTTCAGCGAAGCTACGGCAAGGCGGGCATACCGTTGGGATGAGCATTCGGATCGCGACCCCCATTGGGTTACCAGCCTCTACACTCCGCTGATAGAGCTTGATGCAGCGATGCGACCTGACTACTAAACCAAGAGCAAGGGTGAGGAATCTGTACCTGAGTGGTGGTAATGGGCGACGCACGTTCTCATTAGAAAGTTTCCTGTTGCACGGCATTCAGCCCAAAAGGCATGCTGCCGCTTTTTATTACCTATCACAATCATATGGCTTGAAAATCGAACGAATTGCTGGGGGCGGCGCAAAAGCTGCTCGATATATTGGCTAACCCGGAGCATGTGACGACGCTGACGGCGGCGGGGCTGACGGTGCCGCCGCTGATCACGGGCCTGACAACTCCCCGGAATGCCTATGGCACGGCGGAGGAGGCGCAGGAGTCCTTCAAAGTGAAGCTCACCAGCGCGTCGGCCGTAGAGAAGAGCACGGGGCAGAAGCTCTATGACAAACTCTCGGATCTGGTGGATGCGCTCTCGGGCATGGTGGGCAAGAAGACAGCGCTGGGCAAAGAAATCCGGGCGCTGCGCATTCAGTTGAACAAGGCCAAAGAGGGCGGTGATGATGAGGGCGGCGGCAGTTCCGGCAGCGGGTCGGGCTCCGGCAGTGACAGCGGGAGCGGGAGCGGTTCCGGCAGTGACAGTGGATCGTGAACCGGAAGCCGCGCGGCGAGGGCTCCGGATGATCCGGGGCGGGCCGGAGGCGCTGCTGAACGGCAGCCGGGACGGGCTGCGTTACGGGTGCCGGACGAGGGTAACGCAGGGCCTCTGGCTTGCCGTGGCGCAGGGCTTCCCGCCTGCCTGCTCAGGATGGTCCCCGGGTGCCCGCCACGGACCTTCGGGCAGGGCGGCGGGGAGGCGTAGGTTCCCTGACTTGGAAAATCTTCATGCTATTTGAACCGAGACACTTAACCCGTTGATATTATGAGTAATCTGACACGATTCGACCCTCTTGGAAAACCCGCCAACGGGTTTGGCGGGTCCGGGAAATGGATTGGCGGATCCGCCAAAACGCCTGGCGGGCCGGACAAAGGAAAAAGCGGGTCCGGCGAAGGGATTGGCGGGTGTGGCGGAGGGGTTGGCGGGTCCGCCAGAGCGGGGGGCGGAGCCGTCGAAGGGGCGGGCGGGTCCGCCGAAGGAAAAGGATGGCCCGCCCATCAAAAGGACGGGGCCGCCAAAAGGGATGCCGGGGGCATCCTAACTGGTTTAACGGAGCTTCTCTCCGGCTCCCCATTGGCTCAAACCAGGCACTTTGCCCGCCTGTCTCCCTCTGGTCGGCTCTGCATTCTGCATTCTGCATTCTGCATTTTTCATTCGATGAAACCCTCACTCTATTTTTTCAACTGGCCGGAGGCGGTGGGCGGTGCGGGGACGAAGGAGGAGCATTTGCTGCGGCTGCTGCATAAGACGTTTCGGATCACGGTGGTGCCTAACGAGAAGGGAAAACTGGATGACGGGAGGTGGGGGCCGTTTTTGAAAGGGCTGGGGGTGACGGCGATGGCGTGGGAAAAACTGCCCCGGCGGCTGGAGGGTTGGGGTGTTAGTCTGTGCAATGGGCTGTTTCTGCGCAGCGGCCGTGCGGCGCAGGCGAAGCAGCGGGGACTGAAAATCGCGTGGGGCAGTGAGATGATGTGGCACCACAGCGGAGAGCGGGCTCTGGTGCAGGGGGGGACTGGTGGATCTGGTATTGTATACGGGCGCAGCGCAGCGGGCGGCGCTGCTGCCGGGCTATACGTGCGATGGGGCGCTGCCGGAGCCGCAGGGGGCGGTGGTGGGAAATTACATCGAGGCGGGGGCATTCCCGTATGTGAGGCGGAGGCGGACGGAACTGGCGGCGGGCCGGGTGTCGCGCGCGGACGGGGCGAAGTTTCCTGCGCTGTTTCCCCTGACATATCATGGACTGCGCATCCCGCGGCTGCGCTGCCGGGTGCTGGGGTGGTCGCCGGCGGTGGCGGGGCAGTGGCCGTGGTACGATTTTGTGAGGGCGGGGATCACCGGTGAACTGCCGGCGGGTGCGGCGGAGTGGGGATTCCGTGAGGGTGTGGCGGCGGTGCCGGTGCCGCGGTGGTCGCTGTATGCGCCCGGGGCGGTGGAGACGCGGCGGTTTTATGAGAGCCTGGATTTATATCTCTATGACGTGGGGCCGGGACTGCGGGAGAGCTGGGGCCGGACGGTGGTGGAGGCGATGTTGTCAGGGCTGCCGGTGCTGATCCCCGGGGACCGGCGTCATCATTTGCATGAACTGGTGCCGGACGGGGTGGCGGGTTTTCACTGCGGGACGCCCGAGTCCTGGCTGGAAGCGGCGCGGCGGCTGGCGGGGGATGCAGCGCTGCGCGCCCGGATGGGCCGGGCGGCGGCGAGGCACGCGCGCTCGGTGCTCTGCAATGCGGCGGAACACCGCCGCGTGTGGCGGGAGGCGCTGGGGTAGTCGGGCGTTCTAAAACCAGGTGAGGCGCGCGCGTTTGGCACCTTCAACAATAAGATTGATTTGCGGATTCCCTCTTCTAGTCTGGCCGCCCTTTGCCCGCAGCACTATCACGGCAGAGCCAGCCAGTCAGTCTTAGGATATCCCCATGAGCGAATCTGATCCCATTGATCTCTCCCATCTTCAAAACCTCCAGTTCCGCCCGTCGTGGGTGGAGGATCTGGCAAAGTCGGATGCGCCCGCAGGTGAGGTAATCTGGGGCCGCGCGCCCGGTGGCCCTCAGCGGGGTGACCGCGATGACCGTCCGCGCCGGGATGGCCCGCCACGGCGGGATGGTGGCCGTGGATTTGACCGCAATGACCGCGGCCCCCGTCCGGACAGCCGTGGGCCGCGTCCTGAATTTCGCGGGCCGCCTCCTGGCCAGGGAGAACGTCGCCCGCCGCCGCGCCGTGATGGCCCCGGGCCGCCGCAGGGTGAGCGCCGTGAAGGGGGGCCCGACCGCCGCGGACCACGCCCTGAAGGCCCCCGCCGCGATGGCCCTGGCGGACGTCCGCCTTTCCGCCGCGATGACCGCCGTGAACCGCGCGGCGATTTCCGGGACCAGCGGGACATGCCGGCTCCGCTCGCGGGCTGGCTGGTGTCGCTCGTGCCGGACCCGCGATCCGTGGAGGCCATCGCGCGCCAGATCAAAACCTCGGGCCGCGCGTTTTCTGTTTTTGATGTGGGCCGTCTTTTTATGGACAGCCGCGAGCGCTATCATGTCCGCTTCAAACGTCAGCCTGCCCCGCCGCCGCAAAGGCCGGCGGAAGGCGACGCTCCGGAAGCCGGACCCGCGCCGTCAGGACCGGGCGGACCGGAGACGCTATTTCAGTGTCAGGCCGACGGATCGCTCTGGCTCACGCGCGACGAAGCCATTCGCCATCTGCTGAATGGGCCAGCCCTCACCAGATACTACCGCGCTGAGACGGTGACCACAGAGGCACCGAAGGGCGTCTGGAACGCGATCGCCGTCTGCGGATTCTCCGGTGCGCTGCTGGGCCCGCCGAATCATCATGACTTCCAGCGCAATGTCGCGCGGCTCCACCGCGAGCGGTTTTCTGATATGCCGCTGGAGCGCTACAAGTCGCGCATCCGCACGGAGAAGGACGAGGCGCTGCTGCTGAAATGGCAGGAGCAGCAGTCCACGGCCACGCACTGGGTGGAGGTGAGCGCCGAGCCCCTGCCGGAAGGCGCGGAGCCGCCTGCGACGTTTAAGAGTGTGGCCGAAATGGAGGCTCATTTTCTCCGCACTCACGCCGCCGGGGCCACGCTGCCGGTGACCAACGCGACGGTGTCAGGAAATATCCCTGGCAAGAATCTCGCTCCGGCGCTGCTCCACCTGCTCCGCCGCGAAGTCGAGAGCCAGATGCGTTTTCCCATGCAGTTGGTGCAGGATCTCTGCCGTGCGCTGGAGTCGCAAGGCCTCCGCTTCTTCAAGCGCGACAAGAGAACCACCTGCGTCTGCAAAAACCGTCCGCACTTTCTGCCTGACGATCTCGTGCTCTCCGAGCGCGTTCGTTCACTGGTGGAAATGGTCCGCGCCAATCCTGGCATCACCTACAGCCGACTCGTCAGCACACTCGCGCCGCACATCGTGGCGGCGTCCAGTATGGCCGGGCCCGCGCCCTCCGCGCAGGCGATGGTCGAAGCCGCCGTGGAAGAAGCCGCCGCTCCGGAAGCGGTGATGGAAGAAGTAACGTCTGTTGCCCCAGAGACCGCAGAAGTTTCCACCGCAGTGGAGGCTGAAGCCGCACTCGCAGCGGAAGTCTCGACGGAGATTCCTGCTTCTGCGGAGTCAGCCGCACCTGACGCTCCCGCGCCTGACACTTTTGCTGAATCCGAATCCGTCACCGCCGCGGATGCGCCAGCGGCAACGGAAAGCGCCCCGGCAGTCGAAGCCCCGCCCGCACCCGCGCCGGCGTCGCATTTGAGCCCGGAGGAAATCGCCATTCTCCAGGATCTGCACTGGCTGGTGCAGGAAGGTTACGTCACGGAATTCCAGAGCGGCGAGCTGTTCGTCCTCGGTCGTCCGCCACTCCCTCCCGTGGAGAAAAAGCCCCGCGGCCCAAAGCCGCCACGGTCCGACGCCAGGGAAGGATCACCGGCGGCGGCCCAGGCCGAGGCCGCTTCCGAAACCGGGGCCGGACCAGCCGATGCGGAGCCCGCCGCCGACGCGGATCAGGCAACTGTCGTCGCCGCTGACGAACCGTCTGCCGCCGACGCTGCTGAACCTGTCGCCGCTGCTGAAGTGCCGGCCGCCGAACCTGCCGCCCCCGCGGAGGAATCTGCGCCGCCGCAGGCCTAACTGCGCACGATCCACCGCAGACTCGCACTCGTAGAGCGCGGATTGAGACGCTGTTCACCTCCTGATGGCCGGCGCGGCTGCTCGTCCGGCTGATGCCAGCCGTCCGACTGCTCCAGTGCTGCGAACGCTTTTTTCACGCGCCGGTCTTCGCCGCTGTGAAAGGTGAGGATCGCCGCCCGCCCGCCGGGGTTCAGGCACTGCGGCAGCGCGCGCAGCAGCGAATCGAGCGCGCTCAGTTCGTCATTCACCGTGATGCGCAGCGCCTGAAAAACGCGGCGCACGGATTTCTCCGTCTGCTCCTCTGCATCCGACCGCAGCCGCACTGCGGGCGAAACCACTGCGCGAATGGCCGCCGCAAATGGAAGCGTGCCGGCGAATGTTCGCCCCGCCAGCGCCGCGCCCAAAGCCGCCGCGTGCGGTTCATCGGCGTTCTCCTCCAGCAAGGCGCTGAGTTTTGCCGGCGTCAGCTTTTGGAGCAGTTCGCCGGCGGTCTGACCGCGCGCAGGATTAAGCCTCATGTCGAGCGGCCCGCCCTGTTTCCATGAAAAGCCGCGCGAGGGATCATCTATTTGCATGGACGACGCACCGAGGTCGGCGAAGACCGCGTCCACGCCATCACCCAGGCCCAGTTCGGTGAGAACGCGCGGCAGGCCTGCGAAGTTGGAATGTTGAGCGACGAGCACGTCCTCCCCGAATCCTTCCCTGCGCAGACGCTCCGTGGTACGGGGCAGTTGCACCGGGTCCACATCCAGCGCGATCACCCGCCCGCCGGGCGCGACGGCACGGAGGAATTCCCGGGTATGCCCGCCGTAGCCGAGAGTGCCGTCAGCCACGGTTTCGCCAGGCTGAATGGCCAGCGCGGCGAGGGATTCTTCCACCATCACCGGACGATGGCGACCTGCGGGCGTCTTGCCGGCGGACTCCACTTTTTGCAGAGTTGCCGCATCGCCACTGTGCTCTTTATATTTGTCCGCGAACTTTCGCGGATTGCGTCCGGAGTAGCGTTTGCGGCGCGGCGGACGGCTGCCGGAGTCTGGAAGTGAGTCGCTGGGCATGAGTTTCGGCAGCGACATGGACCATGCGTATGGAAATGAGAACCGCTTTATCGCAGAAGCACCGGATTTCTTCAGCGCCCGCTTCAGTTTCACGCAACGCCCTCTCCTCACACTCGCTGGCCTCGCGGGACTGCTGATGCGCCGCAGGCGTGCTTGAGGAGCGGCGGCGGAAAAAAATCGCCCCAAAAAGTTACGCCTCCATGCTTGACCCCGGCGCGGTTTTCCGGCCAGAATGAGCACATGCCTTCGGGCAGCGTTCTTTCTTAATTTCTCCAATTTCCTGCGGTGTGCGAGACTCCTGGTTTTACTGAGCCCGCTCCGATACATTAGACAGGGGGCCTGGCCGGCCGGACCTAAGTCATGCCTCTTACAGGAAGGCTTCAGTTTGGTTTTGGCGGCTGCCACCTTATTTTCGTTCCTTGGGAACGTGTGCTCTTAGCCATAGACGGCATCGCGGGTCTTTTTTCTCTGGTTCGGGCACCCCCTGCAGCACTGGTTTGCAGCGGCTGCGGTCGAACCGGCGGGATTCATTATCAACCGTTGACGCCCTGTCGCCCCGGCTGCTTCCAATAGTCGAGCATGACGGACAATAAAACAGCCCCCGGGGCGCCCGCTCTTTTCGAGCCGACGCGCTGGAGCCTCGTGCTCCGAGCGCTGGCTGAGGACACGTCCCGGCGGAAGGTGGCGCTGGGGGAGTTGTGCGGGGCTTACTGGTATCCGCTCTATGCGTTCCTGCGACGGAGCGGACGCGGCGTGGAGGATGCGCAGGATTTGACGCAGGATTTTTTCGCGCGGCTGATGGATGGCAGTCTGCTGGCGACGGCGGATCCGGCGAAGGGAAAGTTCCGCACGCTGCTCCTGGCGGCATTGCAAAACCTCGATGCGAATGCATGGAAGGCGGCGCGCACTCAGAAACGCGGCGGCGGCGCGGAGGTGGTGCCGCTGGACAAGGCGATGGCGGAGGACCGCTGGCTGGCGGATGCGTCGCTGGAGGGATTGCCGGAGGCGGCGTTTGACCGGGCGTGGGCGAATACGGTGATGGACCGCGCCAGCCGGCAGTTGCACGCGGAGTTCGTGGCCGGGAACAAGGCGGAGTTGTTCGCGGAGTTGTTTCCGCGGCTAAATGGCGGTGGCGGCGGCGGCGCGGCGGGCGGACTGGCGGCGGTCGGCGAGCGGCTGGGCATGACGGAGGCGGCGGTGAAGATGGCGCTCTCCCGCATGAGGCAGAGATTCGGCGATAGTCTGCGCGCGGAAATCGCCCAGACGGTTGGCTCGCGCGGCGATGTGCAGGACGAACTGCGTTACCTTCTGACGGTTTTCTTGTAGGAACGTGGACATGGAAAGTTACACCCTCGAGCCCTCCTGCCAGTGCTCCGAATGCGGCGGCCCGCTCACCAGCGGGCCGTTCGGGCTGCGCTGTGCGCGCTGTGTGCTCTCGATGGTTTCGGAGCCGGATGATGATGAGCACGCCCGCGTGGCGGAGCTTTTCCCGGAACTGCGGCTGGAAGGGAAAGTGGCGCGGGGAGGATTCGGCGAGGTGTTTCGCGCCGAGCACCGGCGCATGAAGCGTCCGGTGGCGCTGAAATTTCTCGATACCGTGCTGGCGCGGAACCCGGAGGCGGTGGCGCTTTTTGAGCAGGAAATGATCTCGGTGGGCGGCCTGGATCACCCGGGCATCGTCCGCGCACACGATGCCGGGGAGCGCGACGGGCATTGGTACATCATCATGGAGTTTGTGGACGGCGAAGACTGCGGCACTCTGGTAAGGAAACACGGGGCGCTGCCCATGGCGGAAAGCTGCGAGATCATCCGCCAGGCGGCAGCGGCGCTGCACCACGCGCACGGGCAGGGGCTGGTGCACCGGGATGTAAAGCCGGGGAATATCATGGTGTCGCGGGAGAGTGACACTGGCATCCTGCCAGTGAGTAGCCGCCGGCTTCCAGCCGGCCAGGCAGAGGAGCATCCTGCTCCCGTCGGACTGGAAGGCCGGCAGCCCGCGGGGCAGGATGCCCCCGGCCACGCGCCGGCTGGAAGCGCGGTGTCACACAGCACTGTCAAGATCCTCGACTTCGGCCTCGCCGGTCTCGCGGTGGCACCGGTCTTTGGCGCGCCGGTGGCCACGGGCGGCACCACGCGATTCCTCGGCACCCTGGAATATACCGCACCGGAGCAAATCGAGGATCCTGCCAACGTGGATGCCCGCGCAGACATCTACAGCCTCGGCGCGACACTGTGGCGGCTGCTCACGGGCAAGACGCCGCATCCGGGCAGCGCGGAGGTTTCGCTCTTTGTCCACATGAAACGCATCACCAGCGAGCCGGTGCCGTCGCTAGCCACGGTGCGGCCGGACTTGCCAAAACCGCTGGTGCACCTCTGCGACCGGATGCTTTCCCTGGACCGGGAAAAACGCCCGGCCACGGCGGCGGAAGTCGCCCGGCTTATCGAGCCGTGGTGCGCCGGCGCGGAACTGCCGCGGCTTTTCACCGACGGCCCGCTGGAGGAAAAGCCCTTCGTCTTTCCCAAAAAGAACTGCCGGCCGCTCTGGGCCGCCGCTGCTGCGCTCGTGGCGTTGGGCGCATTCCTACTGCGTCCTACAGCGCCCACAGCGCCGTCGCCGAACCGCCCGCTCTTCCCGGCAGGCTACTTCGAGGCCCAAAAACTCAGCCCGGATAACGGTCCCAGACTGTTCTCCGAAGTGTGGGAGCCGGAGTCAGCCTCATACGGTGACACCGTCAAACAATACGGACGGCTGACACCCGACGGCGCAGTCCTCTCGGTGGACGCCTTGATGGACGACTCCATCCGCCACTGGGATAGGCGCAAAACCATCGCCGCTTTCTCGCTGCCTGCAAAGCGCCCCGCAATCTACGCCCTCGGCGTCGCGCCCGATGGCCACGTCGTCTGGGCCATGCCCAAGGAAAAAACCGGCCTCCACATTGGCCGCGCCAAGCCCGACGGCACCCTGCTCCCCTCCCTGCGCTACGACTTCGGCCCGGAATTTAACATCCCCTTCGGGCTCTACGAACTGGGACGGAAGGCGCTTATAAAGAAGAACATCCCCGTCGCCGATGGAGAACCCCGAGCTTTCGCATTCGTCACCCCGGAAAACCTCCCCCCCAACACCGGCCTCCAGCCCGGCGACGTCCTCGTCGCGGACTATGGGCAGCGGGAATTCTCAGCCGGGATACAGCAGGCGACTGGGCTTCCCGTCGGGAGAATATGGAGCATCCCCGGCCTCTGGCGGTTCCGGCTCGACGACGACGCCCCCGCCCGCCGCCTCGCCAAAGCCAGCACGGCGGTCATGCCCCTCGACGTCGCCATCTCAAAGCACGGCGTCTTCATCATCGACCGCGCCTTTCACAACCCCGACGGCGAGTCCGACGACCCGCGCCACCTCACCGACCACGTCTGGCGCTGGGACCTCACCGGCTGGCATTCCTGCACCACGGACGTGCCCCTGCTCACCCCCTGCGGAATCGCCGCCGACCCATTGAGCGCCGACCTTTACGTCCTCTGCGGGGATGAAAATCTCTCGCGAAGCTCCGACCGCCAAACCCTCCTGCGCCTCACCCCAGCCGGCCCCGACCGCTACACCGTCACCCCCCTCGTCACCCGCCTCGGCAAAGCCGACCGCGGCGGCATCGCCTTCAGCTACGACGGAAAACGCATGATCCTCACCGACAGCGGCAACCGGGTGATCGTGGTGCTAAAGCGGAAAGGCTGACGGACCGCGAAGTTGCACTCTTCGCCTCTCCTATCGAGGCTCGATCCGGGAAGCGAAGTGCAACTTCGCGGTCCGCCCTCAGAAAAGAGTTCTGGAATCCGTGTTACCTCCGGCGAGAAATGTTTCTGGCACTGCTGAACCATCCTCAGCATGTCCAAACTCACCTCACCAACACTTCGTGCTTCCCGCCTCGGGATGCTGCTCTGCGCCCTCGCTGCCACGCAGGCCCGCGCTCAGTGGACCACTGAATCCTACGCGCTGAAACCCGGCTGGAATGCCATTTGGCTGCCGCTGGATGTCGCGCACGAGACGATCGCCCTGCTCGCCAACAACAACATCGAGGAACTCTGGCGCTGGAACGCGAATGAGGCCGGGCATTTCACGGACACGCCGGCCGGACCGCCGAGTCAGACGGACCTCGAGTGGAGCGTGTGGCGCCGCACCGATCCCGATGGCACCACGCTCAACCAGCTCACGGGGAATGCCGCTTATCTCGTCAAAGTGTCGGACACGGCGACCCCGTTCACATGGGCGGTGAAGGGCAAGCCGCTGCCGCCGAAGTTCACATGGAGCAGCACCGGGCTGAATCTCGTGGGCTTTCCCACGCAGACTCCTCCCGGCGCGCCAAAGCCGACCATTGACCGGTTCTTCAGCTACAACGCCGTGCTCAGCGGCCTCGTTTATCCCAACGTCCTCTTCTACAACGGCGGCCCGCTCAGCGAGGTCGCGCCGCGCAATCCGCTCCCCATTTCCAGCCTCACCACCACGGCCATCGAACGCGGACGGGCTTATTGGGTGAAGGCGCTGAGCTACACCGACTACTACGGGCCGGTGAAGGTGGAGGTGAATCGCGAGAGCGGCCTGGGTTTCGCCGAAGACCTCCTCTCCGTCTCTGTGCGCCTGACAAATGTCGTGGATCCGCTGCGGAATCAGACCGTGACCGTCCGCCTCGCACCGCAGGCTTCGGAATCCGCGCCCGCCGGGCAGGACGCTGTGGCGGGCGATGTGCCGCTGATGATCCGCGGCGCGCTGAATCTCACCACCGGCACTCACGCCTACGATCCCTTCACGGCCACCGTCACCCGCGTGCTCCCGCCGGGACAAAGCACAGACGTGATCTTCACCGTGAACCGCAGCGCCATGGGCAATGCCCCAGGTGCCGTCTATCAGAGCCTCCTGCGCATCACCGATACGCTCAATCAGACGCGCATTGACCTGCCGGTTTCCGCCCTGACCACGCCGCGCTCCGGCCTGTGGGGCGGCGCGGCGGCCATTGTGAAAGTGGACCGCCTCCTCGGCGACAATGCCGCTCCGAACAATGTCGCCCGCGCCTTCCCGCTGCGCCTCATTATGCATTCCGATGCCGCAGGCAATGTGAAGCTCCTCCAGCAGGCATATCTCGGCGAGCAGGACGGACAGCCTGCCGTTTCCGCGGCGGAGGCTTCCTTCACGACTCCGGGGAAAGCCAGTGCCCGGGTTTCCTCGTCGCACTTTCCCACCGGAATGAAGCAGGCCGGCACCGGAACCCTCGGGTTGACCGGCGATCTCACCTTCACCGTCCCGCTGCCAAATAACGCGGCGAGCAATCCCTTCCTCCACGCCTATCACCCGGATCACGACAACCTCGATGAACGGTTCGAGAACCCCCTGCCCGCCGGCAAGGAGACGCCGGAAGTGAACCGCAGCATCACCCTGAGCTTCGCCGCCACCAATCCACTCGGCTTCGATCCCGCATGGGGCGCCACCACCCTCGGCGGCACCTACACGGAAATCATCACCGGCCTCCGCGCCCAGCCGGTCACGGTCTCCGGCTCCTTCTACCTCCAGCGCGCCGCCAACGCCGCCACCTTCCTGCCCACTCCTCCCTGATCTCCCCAAACTAATTTCAAATCTCAAATCCTAAATCCTAATTCTCAAATCCTACTGCCATGACTACCCAACTCCTTAGCTTCAAGAAATCCCTGCTCCTCATCGCTCCTGCCCTCCTGCTCACCCTCGCAGCTCCCTATAGCATTGCCGCAGACATTTTCGGCCCGCCCTCCACGGTGGATTACCAGGGCCGCCTGCTCGACAGCACGGGCACGCCCTTTGGCGACACCGCCCCGACGAATTACGAACTCCGCCTCCGCCTCTATGATGCAGAGACCGGCGGTGCCATTGTGTGGGCCGAGAAGCAAATCGTCACCGTGAGCAAGGGGCTGTTCTCCGTCCGTCTCGGCGAGGGCAATGCCATCCTCGGAGCCGGTGCCGTGGAGGAAGGCACGGTCGGTCATGCGTCTCCGGGCCTGCCCGGGGCCTTCAATGGCAAGGAGCGATTCCTCGGAGTCACCGTGGTCCTCCCCGGCCAGGCCAATCCGGCGGAAATCATCCCCCGCCTTTCCTTCCTGGCCTCGCCCTTCAGCTACGTCGCCGGCACCGCACAGGTGGCCCAAAGCGTGAACCAGCCTGCGGGCAGCCCACCCTCTTCGCTCAATGTCGGCTCCATCAGCTACGTGCCGCTGGTTCTCTCCGCCTCCGCCACGCTCGGCGGTACGAATTCCACCGTCCTCGCCGATGCCACCTCCGCCACTGTGGCCGCCACCCTACCGTCCGGCACCGCTGCGGACAAAAAGGAAATCACCGTCACCAAGACGGATGCCTCCGCCAACCCCGTGACCGTCCCGCCCCCCGGCGGCGGTTCCATCAATGGCAGCGCCAGCCCGATCACGCTGTCCAGGCGCGGCGACAGCGTCACTCTGCGCAACACCGACGCCAACAACTGGATCATCGTCAGCCGCTACAGCGAGAGTAATGTGGTCGCCGACAGCCCGATCGCAGGCGGCCTGCTTGCACGCGGCGGAGCACCCGGTGTTCAGGGCGTCAACCGGAACGGCTATGCGTTCAGCGGCAACGGCGGCGACAATGACAGCGGCCTGTTCAGTACTCAGGACGGGAAGATCAGTCTCTACACCAATGCCGTCGAGAAGGTCTATCTCGATAACGACGAGTTCACCACCAGCGCCAACTTCACGGCCAACAACTTCGCCAGTTTCTTTGGCACCGTCAATTTTACCGGTGCCACCACACTCAATGGAGTGACCACGGTCGGCAACACGTTTGCCATGAATGACCGGGTACTGAAACTGCGGGGCACTGGGGACGGCAATCACTGGCTGTCCTATCGCTCATCGTTTGCCGGCTACAACATTGACGGGCCTGTGCTCTCAGGCGCCAGCGGCGGAATCCTGGGAAGCACCGGCGGCGGCGAGGCCGGCACTCTGGTCTGGCAGCGTATCAACGGTCGGGGCCATGTTGGCATCAACGGAAATACATCGAACGAAGCGGTCCTTCGCGTCAATGGCGCCGGTGACTCCAAGGGCATCGGCAGCTATGGGTTCCTCGCCTCAGGCGGTGCCGGTGCCGGAGGCGGGACGAACGCCAACTACGGTATTTGGTCGGATGGAAGGATGCTGTGCGCTGAGTACAACGCGGCTTCGGATGCTCGGATTAAACAGCCAATCGGCGTGTCTGACAGCCCTGCGGATCTGACCAGCCTGATGCAACTCAAGGTCACGAACTACACCTTCCGCGATACCGTGGCTCAGGGGAAAAAGGAGCAGAAAAAGCTCATCGCTCAGGAGGTCGAAAAAGTGGTGCCCAACGCTGTCAGCAAAGTCACCAATGTCGTGCCTGACATTATGAAAAAAGCGCCGCTCCTGGGCGGCTGGATCACTCTGCCCACTGACCTGAAGCAGGGTGAGCGGGTTCGCATTCTGGCGGATGGTTACGAAGCCGCGATCTATGAGGTGCTGGAAGCGAAGCCCGCCAAATTCCGGACCTCGTTCACGGGAGACAACAAGGAAGTCTTCGTTTATGGCCGCGAGGTGAAGGACTTCCGCACGGTGGACTACGATGCCATCTCCATGCTTAATGTTTCCGCCACCCAGCAGGTGAAGAAGGACAGCGACACCGCCGAGGAGGCGCTGCGAAAAGAAGTCGAGGAGCTTCGCGCCAAACTGGCTGCGCTGGAAAAGAAGAACACGGAACGCGAAACCCGCCTCACCGCGCTGGAAACCGCGCTGCTCGGCAAACCGGCAGGCAGCGGTGCCACGAAGGTCGGCAAGGTCACTGCGGGCGGCAACAACACCGTCCCCGTCGTCACCAGGTAACCCTTCTTCCCGAACCTCATTATTGTCCTTATGAAACAAATCATCACCCGCAAGCTCGCGTGGCTGATGGCAGGGCTGGGAATGGCGGTTACCGCGCATGGGCAGCTTCTGCCCGCGCTGGAACAAGTCCCCGGCAATACCTTCAGTCTCCAGCCACCCACCGAGTGGCCGCCCCCGGCCCCCAGCATAGATGACGACCCGCGGGTGCGCACTCCAGGGCAGTGGGAGAATGGCACCGCGTTTGGCGGCTGGCAGACCACGCGCATCACCGACGGTGCCGGCACGGTGCTCGCCGGCAGCCTCGAAACTGTCGAAGGCCCAGCCACGCTGGTCCTGCCCTCCGCCAATCCGGTGGATGGTGTCGGTGATCCGGTGCCTTCGGAGCGAACGACGCTGGATTCCGTGCGGATGGGCCGTCCGATCGTGAGCCGGCAGCCGACTGTTTACTTTGGCAGTCCGTTCCTGCGTCCGCTCGTGGACAACAATGGCCAACCGGTCAGTGAGACCGCCTACCTGCCGGAGCCGGCGAATGTGGCGACGGGTAAATTCTACTACAGTCCCCATGCGAAGCAGGTGTTCGCGACGCAGAGCGGAATCGTGGATGTGGAGTGGACCTTCCGCGAGCCGGGCCACATTCCGCCCACGCTCACCATTCAGTATATCGTCAGTAGCTCGCCCCCGGCCTCCCGCGGCGTGAAGCGGGTGTTCTGGACGGAGAAGGGATTCAACGGCCCCATCGTGCAAATCCCGCAGGGTCCGATCTCGCGAGTGAATGTGCAGTACAGCGCGCAGTTTCCCTCGCAGGTGGCTGCCGAATACGATTCCCCTTACGACGTTCCCGGCGATCCCGCGCTGCAGCTTCCGCCGGAAAAACGGACGCTGTGGTTCAGCGCAGTGGACCGGACGCTCCGCTCCTACAATGCCGAGGGCCGGGTTTTTGTCGAGATCCTCGGTCCCCAGAATCAGGACGGGATCACCAACCAGTTCCTCGGCTCGGAAGTTGTGGACATTATCCGTGAAGTCCCGCCCGCGCTGGTGCGCAGTTTCATCGGCTCCAAACTCCTGCCGCCCGACGGTGATGAGAGTTTGTACGCGGCGGTAATCAATGGCCTGACAAATCTGCCGCCGTTCGTCCACGCCCAGGCGCTGCCTTCGCGGAACCGGATAGACTATTACTCCATCGCCACCACCAACCAGCCCACCGGGTTCCCCAACCAGCCCAGCGGCGAAGTGCTCATCTATTGGAAACAGGCCGGCGACTACGCCATCCAGTGGCCTAAGTATTACAGCACCTACATCGTGAGCTGGCCGGACTATGGCGACGATGCCTACACGACCTACGCCCGCGCCTCCTCCGACTCGGTCACTGCGGGCGATACGTCGGTGAAGTTCGATGCGGACAACCATTCCACCTTCGTCTTCCAGGACGATCGCAGCGGACGGCAGGCCGCCATGAAGGATGCGCTGACTTTCTACACCAGCGTCAACGAAGCCGACCCCGATGCCCGCGCGCTTATCCGCCACTCCAATGGCGAAAGCATCTGGTTCGAACGCGTCCATTCGCGGCTCGATACGACATACGACGGCTACGATACTCCCGCGGCCACCGACGCGGGCACGCGCATCGAGCCGCCGCCTGGCCATGAAGCCGGCCTCGGCTACATCCACGAGCCGAGCGGTACGGCCTTCGATCCTACCGCTTACAAGAATCCGTTCACCGAAGGCGTGGCCAATGCCAGGAACGGTGCCATCATCGGCGTGAACGCCCGCCCGGGAGAGAACACACTGGAAGTGTGGTGGTATAAGGTCAGCCATCCGCCCGCGGGCACCGGCATCAAGCCCACCTACTGGGCCAGCACGGTGAGTCGCTATGCTCTGCAATGGCCGGCGACTCCGCCGGAAATCGTGCTCGCCAGCAATGCCGGAACCGGTGAAATCCCGTCACTCCAGGCCACGGGTCGCATTTACTACCAGAACGACTCCGCTGCCCCTGGCTTCAATCCCAACGACGAGCACGCCCTCATGGCCGCCGGCCGCGCATGGGCGCTGCGCGATGATCTCGGCACTGCGCAAACGTCCGAGCCTTACGTGCTCCTGCGCTACACCGAAGCGGACGCCCGCCCGGCGATGGCCGTCTTCAAAGTCCTTCGCGAGAAGCCGACGGAAGACCTCATCTTCGAGTATGAGGCCACCGCCGGGACCATTCTCCAGGCACCGATGCCGCTGCCGATCCTGCCGCTGCCCTATCTGCCCGACGGAACCGTGCCCAACGTGATCGCCCGCGAGGTCCATGATCCCGCGCCGAATGCGCAGGCTCCGCTCAACTACAACAAGTTCACCTTCAAAGACCGCAAGGGCAGCACCTGGATTTACCGCGGCCCGCATGATGCAAGCGAGGACGCTTCGTTCGCCATGCAGTACTACTATGCCTCCATGGAGGGCTTCTACCTCCCCGGCGCGGCGCAGCAGCCCGCCCC
The DNA here is from genome assembly GCA_031429155.1 of Verrucomicrobiota bacterium. Lineage (GTDB taxonomy): Bacteria > Verrucomicrobiota > Verrucomicrobiia > Verrucomicrobiales > V1-33 > V1-33. Next base: position 18,792 of record JANOZA010000776.1, read on the forward strand.
CGGGACGATCATGCCCTATCTGCGTGAAGTGAACCCGGACGGCGGCGGATATGATGGTGATGCCGTGGGCGCGAAGGCCCAGGCGCTCGCCATCGGCTTCATCCCCGCGTGGCCGCAGTTCGCTCCGCAGCTCCGCATCGGCGAGACGCTCACGCTGCCAAAGTATGGCCTGCCCTCCGTGCGTGGCCAGTCGAGTATGCAGGTGATCTATGAGCAATCGCTCGCCCTCGAAGCTGACCTGCACAGCGCGGTGCTCTTCGATCCCACGCGCGCCAAGACCTTCGGATTTTCTGATGACGGTCTGGACGAGATGCCCGGCACGGTGGTGACCAGCAGCTACAAAGGCAAGACCTGGTTCCCCAACCTGCCGCCGCACCTCAGCCAGCGGTTTTACTTCGATCCGAACCTCGGCGAGGATGGCTCGCTCGTGTTCCTCGGTGAATTCAAAGACGAGGTTCTCGGCGAGGACTATCTACTGCTCAATGTGCTCAGCGAAGCCGATGCCGACACCATCAAGGGACTGTGCCACAGCAGCGATGCGAAGAAGAGCGACTGGGAGGACGCCATTGATGGGCTGGAGACGATTATTGATACCTTCGTCGAGGATCCCGTCCGCCGCGGCACTTACGTTCCCATCAAGCCGAAGACGACGAACACCGTGGACACCGCGGCCCGCGATGCCGCGTGGAACTGGCTGCTGGAATTCACCTGGCAGGGTAACGGGATTTATTTCTCCGATGTGCAGCAGAAGTTCACCGCGCAGAACGCCGAAGACCTGACTCCGCTCTGGAAGTGGATGGACTCGAACCGCGACAAGCTCAGGAAACTGCGGTCGGATTACGAGGACTTTGCGCACTATAAGCGCTGGGACGGGGCGCCGGGCGTCCGGGGATTCACCGACTGGCTCACAGACGAGAACCGCTGGCATGAAGCCACCGATACTGCGAGCGTCACGCGGGCTCGGGGTGACATCAACGGCTACGCCTTCAATATCTTTAGTCCGACTGCGCTTCGGAACGCTACGCTCGCGCAACTCGACAAATGGGTCGCCCAGATTCTGAAAGACCGCAGTGATCTCTACAATGACCTTACGAAAGTGGTCTATACCGAGACCACGCCGGAGTATGTGACGGGCAGCTTTGATGAACTGACCGAAGTCACGGATCCGGACACCGCCGTGGATTCCTACGCCCTGACCGCCGCCGGCGGTGGCGAAGGCTGGGTGGTTCTCGTCAGCGGAAACGGCAAAGCCTTCACGCCCTCAGCTGAGCCGGTGTCCCTGCATGTGCTCCGCGTTTCCGCCCCGCTGGGCCGCGGCGAATTGAAGGTCATCACTCCGTCGAACCCGCTGGATGAGAAGCTCACGCTGCAACAGAACCTCGATTATGCCGCAGCGGAGCAGGACTACGAATTCCAGTGGCGCTATGCTCCGCCCGTGGATGGCCTGCCGCCTCCGGTCTATTCCTTCCAGGCAGCCGAACTCCTCGGTGACGGGGAATGGGATTACGTTTCCGGCACCGGTGCCGCCTCCATGGCGACTCTACCAGGGGCCGTGGATGCTCACAGTGACGGCGATCCGGCGACGCTGGAGCGCACCTTCGATCTGACCAGCGTGCCGCTGCGCGCTTTCCTCAGCCTTGATCTCGGCGCGAGTGACGGCGTGCAGGTCGTCATCAACGGCACGATCGTCGCCACATGGCGCTATCCGGATGCCACGGATACCCCCGTGAGCGCCAGACCTTCGCCGGACTTCAATCCGCTCGCGCGGCTCATGCAGATTCCCTCTACCGTCCTCCAGGAAGGTGAGAACACCATTCAACTCGTACTCCACACCAACGCGGATGCCGGCAGCCTGTCCTACTACAACGCCCGACTTGAGGGCATGCAGGAAACCGAGCAACTGGCCTCGTGGATTCAAATGAATGCCGGGCCTGGCGAAGTGGCCGGAGAGTTGCCCGGCAGCATCACCGGCAAGAACCGCCACGTCATTCAAGGCCCCGGCATCTTCACGCTGACGGACAACTATTACATCTGCCGCTATCGCGCCACGGATGAAGACAATGCCGCCTACGACGAAGACGGCGGCTGGTCGAAGTGGACGGAGCCGCAGCTCGCCGAAGGCTGGATCAAGCGGGCGCTCGCCGGCATCAATCCCTTCGAGCAGCGCGTCAAGGATCTCTACAACAACGACGTGAACACCGATGTCTCGCTGCTCACCCAGGCTGGCAAACGCTGGGAAGGCGACATCGCGCTGAACCTTGAGAACATTGACGATTCCGGCCTCATCGAAATCTACGAGACCATCCTGCGCCGCGGCAAAGCCCTGAGCATCGAAGGCACGCCGCCGCTCAGCTACGGCCCGGCCAATGACGCCCTGCTTCTCGCCGCCGGCTATCTGAATGACCTCTACATGCTCGCGGGCAATGAAGCCTATGCCGACGCCGCGAATCCGACCATCGCCTTCAACACTGACAACGGTCAGTTCGGCGACATCGCGACCTCACTCTTCTCCTTCAAAGGCCAGCTCGCCTCGGTGCTGGACGAAGAACTGGCGCTGCTGCGCGGACGGGACGACTTCCTGCCACCCGGCGCGCGCACCGCGCCGGTCTATAATCGCCTCGTGTGGAACTTCACCCGCGGCATAGACAGCGGCGAGGCCGTCTATGCGCTGAACTACAACATCAAAGACCTCAATGCCGACGGCGGCGCCAATGGCGTGGATGCCGCCACCGCTTTCCCGCAGGGACACGGCGATGCCTATGGCCACTACCTCACGGCCATCACCAACTACTACAGCCTGCTGCGCAATGACTACTTCGACTGGACGCCGCGCAGTGAAGCCGTGCTGCTTCTCGGCAAGCCGGTCGCCGTCGACTATCTTGACGAACGGAAGTTCGCCACCGCTGCCGCCGCGCTCGGCCGCACCACGGTGCAGGTGCTCGACCTGACTTATCGCAAGTCCTACAATCCCGCGGCCATTACCACCGCGACATGGACGCACCTGCGCGATGGCCGCCTCAACAGCCAGACCGGCATCACTCGCACATGGGGCGTGGATGACTGGGCCACGCGCGGCGGTCAGGGTTCCTTCCTCCACTGGGTCACGGCCAATTCCACGCTGCCAGACGTGGACCCCGATCCGAATCACGAGGGCATTCAGAAAATTGACCGCACCACCGTTCCTGAGCTGACGGAAATCGTGAATCAGTCCGTGTCCATTCAGCGCAGTCTGGACACCGCGGATGCCCGCCTCAACCCGCTCGGTCTCGCTGGCGGCGCGCTGCCTTTCGACATCTCACCGAGTCAGGTGGATGCCGGCAAGACGCACTACGAACAGATCTACGAGCGCGCGATTGATTCGCTCAGGAATGCCGTGACCGCCTTCAATAATGCCAAGGCCACCACGCAGCTTCTGCGCAGTCAGGACGAAAGCCTCGCCAAACAGCGCGAGGCCATTCAGGCCCAGGAGCGCGCCTTCCTCGCGCAGCTCACAGACCTCTACGGCACGCCCTACGCTGAAGACACCGGCCCCGGCAAAACCTACGTGCAGGGCTACGACGGCCCGGACTACTTCCATTACATGTATGTGGATATGCCCGAGTTGTTCAAAAACGTCTCGGACGACGACGAGGATGTGCAGGAGTTCACCTTGCGCGACGGCACCGACTTCACTCGCATGGACCTGCACGATAAGCGGTGGTTTGATCCTGACATCTACAACAAGGACAAGGACGACAACGACAACGACATCCCCGACTGGCTCGAAGGCGAGGGTGACGACGGTCCGGATGCCAATCTGCTGCCCGACGGGGGCCTCGGCGATCCCATCGTTTATCGGCTCGCCAGCAACGGGATGTACAAGAAGCCGGAAAACTTCGTGCGCCGCGCCCGTCCCGGCCGCATTCAGGATGCCATCTCCGAATTGATGATGGCCCGCCTTCACCTGCACAATGCGCTGGAGGATTACTCCGAGTTCGGCCTTCAGGCCCGCCGGCTGATCCGCAACTACCGCGCCGCTGTCGTGGCGCACTATGACACCCGTCACCTCCAGGTGACCGATGCCGTGGTGCTCGGTACTACCGATGTACTGATCGCGGCGGGTGAAACCGCCGTGGAATTCATCGCGTCCACGGAAAAGTCACTGGATGACATTCACGACATCCTCAAGGCCGCGCTGCCGGATGTGGTGGGTCTCGCCGTGGATCCCAGCGCCCCCGCAGAAGCAGCCAATGAGGCGGCGGAAGCCGCAGAGGGCTTCCTCAGCGAGAAAGCGCAGGAGCTTATCAACCTCGCCACCCGCGCCCTCGCCGTGTTCCAGGCCAGCTACGAACGGGGCCGCGCCATCGAAGGCGAGGACATCGCATGGCGCGCCGAGCATGCTCAAATGCTCACGGACTTGAAGGCGGGTATTGAAGACCTCGAAGACGGAACGCGCACGATTGATATCGCTCTGCGCTCCTACGACGATGCTGGCCGCAAGCTCCGCATGTTGACCCATGAGGCCCAGCGCATCCTCAGTGAGCGCGAGGTCTATCGGAGGAAAGCCAGCGCCATCATTCAGGGATACCGCACGAAGGACTTCGGCTTCCGCGCCTTCCGCAATGAAGCGCTGGAGAGCTACAAGTCGCTCTTCGACCTCTCGGCGCGCTACACCTTCCTCGCGGCCCGCGCCTATGACTATGAGACCGGCCTTGCCGATGCCGCCGGAAGTTCCCGCGCCAATTCGTTCTTCCAGCAGATCGTGCAGTCCCGCGCGCTGGGTGTGATCACGGCAGACGGACGTCCGCAGAATGCCGGCAGTCAGGGCGGCGACCCCGGCCTCTCCGGGGCCCTCGCACGGATGAACGGCGACTGGTCGGTGGTGCGCACGCGCCTCGGCTTCAACAACCCGGACCGCTACCGCACCACGTTCTCGCTGCGCCGCGAGAAGGAGCGGATCGTGCCCGCTGTCGGCGGCGATGTCGCATGGGGCGACGCGCTCGCGGCTTCCCGCATGGCCAACATTCTCGATGACGACGATGTCCGCCGTTACTGCATGCAGGTGAACAGCAGCGGTGCGCTCGCGGTGCCCGGCTACGTCATCCCGTTCCAGACGACGATCAGCGACGGCTACAACTTCTTCGGCCAGCCGCTGGCCGGCGGGGACAGCACCTACTCGCCGACTTCGTTCGCGACCAAGATTCGCTCGGTGGGCATCGCCTTCAATGGCTACATCGGCATGGCATCGCCGAACAGTCTCGGTGGAGGCGTGGCCGGTGCAGGAGGCGCGTCGCCGCCTGATCCTGACCTCGGCTTCCTCGATCCGAATGCGCTGAGCGCCACGCCCTATGTGTATCTCATCGCGGCAGGGGAAGACTCCATGCGCTCGCCGGCCATCGGCGATCAAAGCATCGTGCGCACCTGGCAGGTGGAGGACCAGGCCATCCCGCTGCCGTTCGACATCGGCGGCTCGGACATCGGGAACAATATCTTCACGCCCGGCCAGTCGCTCAGCGAGACCTTCACCATCCGCAAACACCAGGCGTTCCGCGCGGTGCCGGACGGCACGGTCTTCAGTTCTGCGCCCGGCTTCACCAACTCGCGGCTCATCGGGCGCTCCGTCTGGAACAGCCGCTGGAAGCTCGTCATCCCTGCCAAGACGCTCCTCGCCGATCCGGTGAACGGGATGCGCATCTTCCAGCAAACCGTGAAGGACATCAAGATTCACTTCGAAACCTATTCCTACTCGGGCAACTAATATGAAACTGCATACCTGTCTCCTTCCTCTGCTGTTCGCCGCGCCCGCGCTTTGGGCCTTTCCGGCCGCGCCTGACTTCAGCCTCTATGGCGTAGTCCGCAACGAAGCCGGTCGCCCGCTCAATACGGGCGAGGGCATCGTCATCGTCAGCAGCACCGCCGGCGAAGTCACGCGCTCGCCGGTGGATGCCGCCCGCGGCCGCGGGATCAACTACACCGTTCACCTGCCGATGGATGCGGGCACGAGCAGCACCCTCTACCAGCCGACCGCGCTGCGACCAACGCTGCCCTTCACCATGAAAGTGGAAATCCGCGGCGTGAGTTACGTGCCCATCCAGATGAGCAATCGCACCTGGGGTGCCGGCAAGCCCGGCGAGCGCATGAGGCTCGATCTCACACTCGGCGTGGACAGCGACGGCGACGGGATTCCTGACAGTTGGGAGAACGCGCTCATTGACGGCGATCCCGACGGCCTGCTCCGCAACCTCGCGGATGTGCGCCCGGGCGACGACCTCGACAAAGACGGCCTGACGAATCTCCAGGAGTATCTCCTCGGCACCTACGCTCTCGATCGTCTCGACGCGCTCACGCTCGACATCGCCGAAGTGAAGGACGGCGTCGCGCGCCTGCGGTTCGCCGCCGTCAGTGGCCGCACGTATTACATCAAGTCCTCCGCCGACCTCCTGACCTGGGCAGAGGAGCCGTTCGCCACGACGACCGTTGCCGCCGCAGAGACGCAGACCTCGCTGCGGGCCGCGGATACCGAAATCGTGGACATCTACGTTCCCGTGAATGGCCGCGCGAAACTCAATTTCCGGCTCTATGCAGACTAATTCCAACTCGAATTCAGAAGGGGACATTCTCCCTGCCCCAACGGGGCAACATGAGACAGCCCGGGGCACCGCCCCGGGTCTGCACGCCCCCAACCTGCAGAGCCCTGAGAGGGTGAAACCCGGGGAGGTCGCGCCCTTTCAGGGCTGTGGAATAGAGAGGGATGATGCGGCCCCGGGGCGATGCCCCGGGCTGTCGCATCTCAGCCCTTTGGGCTTGGCCAAACAGACCGCTTCGAGAGCCACTTGGACAAAGCGAAGATTCGTCGCCGCAGTGGCACTGATCGTCATGGTCGCGGCGGGCGCGTTCTTCCTCACGCGGCGGGCCGACCCAGTTCCCGGCGAACTGCCGCGGGCCGCGCTCGTCCTCACGAATGGCCGCCTGTGCCTCAAGGACGGCGGCGCACCGTTCACCGGTCTCGTGTTTGAACGGACCACCGGCGGACAGCGCCTCACGGAACTCCAGCTCCGCGATGGCATCGTCCACGGACTCGCCAAAGGCTGGTTTGATTCCGGCGCGAAGGAAGTGGAGGAGAGTTTTGAAAACGGCATCTCCAACGGCCTGCGCCGGCGCTGGCATGAGAATGGCCAGTTGAAGAACGAGGCCACCATCGTGCATGGCGAACTCCACGGCCCTTACACCGAGTGGCACGCCGATGGCACGCTCGCGGTGCGCATGAACAATGTACAAGGCAAAGGTGAAGGCCTGTGCGAAGCCTGGCATCCCGGCGGTGCTCCGAAAGCAAAGGTCACGCTCGCCGCCGGCAAGCCAGTGACGAAGGAATATTTCTCCAATCCGGGAGCGCCATCCGTGCCGGCGGCCCTTACAACAACCAACATTTCCATCAGCGCAGCGGAGGTGCTCGGAGAATGAAAGTGAACTTCCTATTTTCCGCGGCCCTCGTTCTCACGTGGGCAGGAACTTTGTTCAATGCGTCCGCGCTCCAGCCGCAGACAGTGCCGTTCGTGAGTGTGGGAGTGAAGTCTCCCGCCGCGCCGTCGTTCGCATTGCCGGAGTTTTCCAGTGCCGGACTTCCCGTCACATGGGAAGTCCTCGTCGGGCCGGCTACTGTGAGCGGTCACACTATCACCCTCACCGGCGTCAATGGCCCGGTCACCATGCGTGGACGGCAGGCCGGCGATGCCGTCTATGATCCGGCCCCCGACCGTTACGTCACCTTTCCCGTGGATACCGGCGGCGGCTTTCTGAAAATCTCAGCCGGCGATACGCACGTCACGGGAATCAAGAGCGACGGAACGCTCTGGTCATGGGGCAGCAATACTCAGGGCCAGATAGGCGACGGCACCACGACCGGTCATGCCGTTCCTGCGCCGGTCACGGTCCCGACGGCTGACCCGTGGACAGACGTGGCCTGCGGCGGTGCGCACACCGTCGCCCGTCGCGCCGACGGCTCGCTGTGGGCGTGGGGCGCGAACGCCGATGGCCAACTCGGCGTCGGCAACACCGTGGACCGCGTGTTTCCCACGAGAATCGGCACGCTTACTTCGTGGGCCGGCGTCGCCTGCGGAGCGAATCACACCATTGCATGGAAGACCGACGGCACGCTGTGGACCTGGGGCGACAATCTCCAGGGCCAGCTCGGCGATAACACCATCGCCGACCGCACCGCACCGGTGCGCGTGGGCACGGCCTCCGACTGGGTCGAAGCTGCGGGCGGTTCGCTGCACACCATCGGACGGCGCGCCGGCGGATCACTCTGGTGCTGGGGCCACAACGCCTCCGGCCAACTCGGCGACGGCACCACCACGCGGCGGCTCACGCCGGTGCGCGTCGGACTGGATTCCAACTGGGCGCAAGTCAGCGCCGGCTTTGTCTTCTCCGCCGCCCGCCGCACGAACGGCACGCTTTGGGCATGGGGGAACAATGCCTCCGGCCAACTCGGCCAGGGCCATCGCACTGCCGCCAGCGCACCGCAGCAGGTCGGCTCGGACACCGACTGGGCCGCGATCAACTGCGGCGCGGCCTGCGCCATTGGCCGCCGGACCAACGGCTATCTTTGGGCATGGGGCGACAATTCCGCCGGACAACTCGGCGACGGAACCACCGCCGATCAGTTGCTGCCGGTGCAAACTCTGGAAGGACCGTGGTCCACCCTGACGGTCGGTGCCGCCTGCGTGCTCGGCGTCCGCAGCGGCTTCATCTGGTCGTGGGGCACGAATGATTTTGAACAACTCGGCCTGCCCGCCGGCACGACCGCAGTTTCGGCAGTGCCGCCCGGGTCGCGTCTGCCTGCGCCCTATCCGCAAAGCGCCGTCGCGCCGCCCGCGGCGGTGGGGGTGAATCAAATTTTCTCACCCGCAGTCACGAGCGCGCTGCCTCCGTTTCCGAACGTGCTCTCCGGTCCGGCTCAAGTCACCGCCGACGGCCACCGCCTGAGTTTTGCCGCCGGAGGAACCGTGCAATACCAGGTTTCCCATCCTGGCGATTCCACTTGGCAGCCCATCGCAGCGCAGAACTTCACGCTGACCATCGTTGATGCCATCGGTCCCGTCTTCACTGCTGCGCCGGGCAATCAATTCGTGCAACTCGATACGCCCGCCGGGACAGTCGTGAATTTCACGGCAACCGCAGTGGATGCCGTCACCGGCCCTGCGACGGTGGTTTGTGTTCCGCCGAGCGGCTCCGTGTTTCCCGGCGGCGTGACCACCGTCACCTGCACGGCAGATGACGGCCTCGCGAACTTCTCCACGCATACGTTCACCGTGACCGTGAACCGCCCTCCCGCGGTCCCGTCCTTCACTGTTTCGTCTTTGCCTCCGACGCTCTCCCTCACCCTCAGCGCGACCGATGCCGATGACGACGATACCACGCTCTCCATCGTGACTCCGCCCGCCAACGGCACCGTGTCGGGAACGATGCCGAACTTCACCTTCACGCCCAGCGCGGGCTTCGTCGGCACGACGACTCTGACTTACAAGGCGAACGACGGCAGCATTGATTCGCTCCCTGGAGCGGTGACGCTGGAAGTGCTGAACTTCCCTCCCTCGGTGGACGCGCAATCGCTGGCCACGTCGGCCTTCGCGCCTCTGCCCGTCACGCTCACCGGCAGCGACGGCAACGCGCAAAGCCTCACCTTCAGCATCGTGATGCCGCCCGTGCAGGGCACGCTCAGCGGCACGCCGCCGGCCATGACCTATACGCCGGGCGTGGGCGCGGAGGGACCGGACTCGTTCACCTTCCGCGCGTTCGACGGCATCGCGTTTTCGGATCCGGAGACCATCTCCATCCTGGTGAACGACGCGCCGTCTGTTCCCGCCCGCAATCTGACGACCACGGAAGACATCGCGCTGCCGATCACGCTCACCGGCAGCGATCCCAACGACCACACGCTCGCCTTCTCCATCGTCACTCCCCCGGCCCACGGATCATTGAGCGGCATTGGAGCCTCCCTCACCTACACGCCCGCCACCGATTACATCGGGCCGGACAGCTTCACCTGCCAGGCCAACGACGGCTACACCGACTCCGCTCCGGCAACGGTCAGCATTGACGTGCAGGCCGCCAATGATGCGCCCGTGGCCAATCCGGTGTCCGTCGCGTCCATTCCGCCACTGAACTTCACGCTCAGCGGGAGCGATACGGAGAACAGCCCGCTCACCTTCGCCATCGTCACTCCGCCGGCCACTGGCACGCTCAGCGGCACTTCACCGAATCTCACCTTCGCGCCGGCTCCCGGATTTCTCGGTCCCATCTCCTTCACCTACCAAGCGAACGACGGCACCGATGACTCCCCGCCCGCCCTCATCACGCTCGATGTGCTCAATGCCGCCCCCGCAGTCGAGGCCCTCGCTCTTATAACCAACGAAGACACCGCGTTGCCGATCGCGCTCACCGGCACGGATGCCAACGACCAGCCGCTGATGTTTGTCATTCTCACCCTGCCCACCCGCGGCACGCTCACCGGCACGTCTCCGAACTTCACCTACACTCCGAATCCGAACACCTTCGGCCCCGACAGCTTCACCTATCGGGCCAACGACGGCCTCCTGGATTCCAACACCACCTCCGTTTCCATCACCGTCCAGTCAGTGAACGATGCGCCCGAGACATGGTTCGAGATCTTCTCCGTGAACGAGGACGCGACGCTCACCGTCGCCGCGAACAGGAGCGTGCTGCTCAACGACAGCGATCTGCACGCCGGTGCTCAGGCGGAAAACAACAATCCGCTCACCGCCACGCTGGCAGATGCGCCGGCCCACGCTGCGAGCTTCACTCTGAATCCGAACGGTACCTTCAGCTACCTGCCAAATCCCAATTTCTACGGCATAGACAGCTTCACCTACCGGGCTGTGGACGCTCTCGGCGCGGCTTCGGAACCCGAGACCGTGCTCATCGCCGTGCGCGCCGTGAATGATGCTCCCGTCGCCGCCCCGCAATCCGTCACCACTCTCGAAGACGTGCCCCGCGCGGTTCACCTCCGCTCCTCGGATGTGGACGCCCTGTTCGCCTGGAATCCCGGGCCTGCCCCCCACGACTCCGATCCCAACTTCACCATCGTCACGCCCCCAGCCCACGGCACCCTGTCCGGCATTGCCCCGGACCTCGTCTATACACCCAACGCCAACTATCACGGCAGCGACAGCTTCACCTTCACCGCCAATGATGGCATGACTGCCAGCAACGTCGCCACGGTAACAATCACCATCCAGGCCGACAGCGACGGAGATCAGTTGCCCGACGCATGGGAACTCGGGAGTTTCGGTTCCATGATCTACAATGGCAGCAGCGACCCGGACCACGACGGCCAGAACAACACCTTCGAACTCCTCACCGGCACCGGCCCGGCGAATGCCGGCGACAGCCTCACCATCGAGCACGCCAGCCCCTCACCGACCGGCGGAGTGCTCCGCCTCCATCCCGTCCGCCCCGGTGTGATCTACGTCCTCGAAAGCAGCACCGATCTCGTCGCCTGGGACCGCCTCTCCGAAAACACCTACGAAGTCCCCGGCCCCGGCGCCCTCTACGATGAACGCACGGATGTGGGCCAGCGCCGACGCTGTTTCTACAAGGTGACGGTGGAAACGGCCCCGTAACGCCGGTCTGGCCGTTCGCTTCCACAAGTTACGATCAACAATGAGGTGAAATTCTCCGGCGGACGGCGTATGAGTCAGCGCCATGTTCGATTTTCTTGCCGAATCACCCCACGACCACGCCCGGCTCTGCGGTCCGGGACGCTCGCGTCGCGAGTTCCTTCAAATCGGAGCACTCTCCGCGCTGGGGCTTTCGCTGCCTCAGTATGTGCGTGCTGCCGCGGAGGGCAAAGTAAGGGTCGGCTGCGAGAAGCGCTCGTGCATCATGATCTTCAATCTGGGGGCGCCGAGTCACATTGACCTCTGGGACATGAAGCCCGATGCGCCGCGCGAAATTCGCGGACCGTTCATGCCGATCCGCACGAAGTCGGATGCGTTCGAGATTTCCGAACTGCTGCCGCTGCACGCGAAGATCGCGGACAAGTTTTCGCTCGTGCGCTCCTGCCATCATGACGGCGCGGCGGTGCATGATGCCGGCTGGCAGATGATGCAGACGGGCCGGCGCTTTACGGGCGGCATCTTCACGCCGCACGCGGGCGCGGTGGCTAGCTATCTCCTCGGGCGGCGCACGGATTTGCCGCCGTTCGTGGTGCTCCCGCAACTCATGGGCCGCGGCGGGGGCAATATGCCGAACGGTCAGGCCGGCGGCTTCCTCGGGCTTCGCAAGAAGCAGACCTCTTGCGAAGGAAAGCGCGGTCCATTTTGATGAATTGCCCTAATTTCACAAAGCCTCCAAGCCCTCCCAGACACCGAATACAACGCCCAGGGCCAGGTGGACCGCACCGCCGATCTCGCGAGGAACAGCACATTTTACGAATACCACGCCACCGGCGCGGGTGCGGGGCGGTTGAAGAAAGTCACGCACCAGGATGGCGCGTTCACTTCTTATGGGTCTGATCTGCACGGGCGGGTGACGGAGCAGACCGGCAGTGCCGACTACCCCGTCCGCTACACTTACGATGCCACCAATGGCTGGATGACCAAAATGAAAACCTACCGCGACACCACCGGCGCTGATGCCCTCAACGGCACCGCCGCCAATGAGTCGCTAACCACCTGGGCCTGCGATGCCGCCACTGGTCTGCTCACTTCCGAGACCGACGCCGCCAGCGTTCCGAGCTCAACGCTTGCCGGCATACTCCCGGGTTTGTTTCCCATTTCAACGCGGTGTCAGCTTTACAGATCGCAGGAGAAGTTACTTGGGAACTTGAGCGCTGCAAAATCCGCTCCACCTCCGGGCCTTCTTTTCCTAAATCCCAGGAAACACTTCAGGAGCTAAACCACGCCATGGCACTCTGCCTCGCGGAAGCCGTGTGGGCGTCTGCCTGCTTGCCATCTCCCTCCGCGCCCGTATCCTCCACGCCATGACTGAAACCGAAGCCGCCGCCCTCAAGGCCATGCAGGACGACATCTACCGCGAGCGCATTCTCCGCGCCCGGAGGATGACTCCGGAGCAGCGGCTGGCGGATGCCTTTGAACTCACCAACGGCGTCTTCGCGCGGATGCACGAGGGGGCCATGTGGCAACTCGGCACCGCGGACGCCGAGGCCGGCTGGCGGGAAGTGGCCCGGCGTCTCGACCGGCTTCGCGCCGCAGGGGAACGCGGACGCTTCTCCTCATATCGTGCTTCCTGACGCTATGACTGTGGAAGCACTCGCGGCCCTCGTCATTGATGCCTGCGAATCCGAAGGCGTGGAGCACATGGTCACCGGGGCCTTTGCCGTCAGCTTTTACGGCATCCCCCGGTCCACCAAAGACGTCGATGTCGTCATCAGTCTCAGCGGCGGTTCCGCCATAGAGCGTATCGTCGCCAGGCTCGATCCCATTGTGTTGTTCGATCCGCAGATTCAGTTCGACACTCTCACATGGGGCAAGCGTCAGGTCGGCAAGTCCCGCGAGGCGCCGCCCTTCAAAGTAGAACTTTTTGAGTTGTTCGATGATCCTTTCGTGATGGCGCAGTTCGCCCGCAAACGCCGGCTCCATTCTGCACAACTCGCCCGCACCACATGGCTCCCCACGCCAGAGGACGTGGTGGTGCAAAAGCTCCGCTGGGGCCGCAACAAAGACCTCGACGACGCCCACGATGTGCTCGCCGTGCAGGGGCCGGAGACACTGGACATGGCCTACATCGAACACTGGTGCGCCCTCCACGGCACCGCGCCGCGCTTGAGCGACGCCCTGGCCGGCATCCCGCCGCTGTAGCAATCAGCGCGGCGATTGCCCCCCGTGCCTCGCCGTGTTCATTGGAACAAGTTACCGGGGAAATAGCAGAGGCCTTTGTCTCCGTATCGTGACACTCGATGCGGACAAGTTACCTGGATGCGGAAAAGCTACCTGGGAAATGAGGCGTCAGTTTTACGGACAGAAATTCGTAGCCGTTCGAGCGCTGGTAGCGCGCCTCGTTTTCGATGTGCTCCTTCGCGTCGAGCACGGTGATGCTTCCGACGCGCGCGGTGAGGGCTTGCAGAAGGCTGCGGACGATCAGGCGCGCATGTGGCGCACCGAGGCAAAGATGTGCCCCGAAGCCAAAGGAGATGTGCGGGTTGGGTTTGCGATCGAGGCGCACTTCCTCCGGCGAATCGAACACTGTCTCGTCGAAATTCGCCGAAGCCCAGCCCAGGGACACGCGTCCGTCCGCCGGCACGGTGACCCCGTGGACATCAGTCTCCACCGGGCACACACGCCCAATGTGCGTGAGTGGCATGAAGACGCGGAAGAATTCCTCGCCCGCGTGAATGATCCGCTTCGGATCCTCGCGCAGATATTCGAGAGCGTCGGGGTTCCGGCCGAGATAGGCCATGATGGACGAGATGCTGTGGATGATGGTATCACGGCCACCGGCGAAGGTGAGATTGCCAAAGCCCATCATCTCCTCGCGCGTGAGCGACCGGCCGCGATAGGTGGCCTTCGTCAGCGCGCTGAAGAAATCCTCACCTGGATTCGCCCCGGCGCGGTCGAACTGCGCGTGGAGGTAGTCTTCGAGCGAAGTGCCTTTCTTAAACTCGCCGCCCGTGACCTTGAAGACATGCATGCCCCAACTGATGTAGGTGGCGGCCTCCGACTCGGGGACATTGAGCAGGTAGGTCAGCGCGTGTGATTGAATGGTCAGCGCGAACTCATTCACGATCTCGACGGATTCCCGGCCCAGAGCTTCGGACAATTGCTCCGCAATCAACGCCTCCACCCGCGCGATCACCTCAGGCTGTTTGGCACGGGCGAAGAACGGCTCGACGATGGCGCGATACTCCGTGTGCTCCGGCGGATTGGTTTCGATGGGCAATTGGCGCATCGTCCGGACCTCCTCCTCCGACGGGATAGGCACGCGAAACGGCGCGTCCGAGCTGAACGTCTTCCAGTCCTTCGCCGCTTTGCGCAGGTCTTCATGGCGCAGAATCATCGGCACCATCTCGCCTTGGAATGGGCACTTGAGGACGCCATCTTTGTTGCGGACCTCGCGAAAGGGATCGGGGATTGTTTCCATAGGGCTGTAGGGGCTCCGCTTAAGATGGGTGCGAAGGTTTTCAATGAATCACTGCTGCCGGAATCTTGAAACCGCCTGGATTCGCCATTCCCGGCACCGGTCTCTCCGGCGGGCGCGGATGAAGCTCCTTGCGAGACCATTCGGAATGAGGACCGGCCGCTACTCCGGCTGATACACCTCCGTCATCGTCTCCAGCACTTTGAGGAGCAGTTCCTTTTCGCCGATGGCACCAGTGTGGCGCCATGCGACCCCGCCGCCGGGCTTGAGGAGCAGGGTGTGCGGCTGGGGGCCCTTCCATTCCGGATCGAGCGACTTAATAAGTTCGTCCATACTCGCGCCGGTGTAGAGATAGTTGTTTGATTTACGGCCTTCCTTTTCCAGCGAAGGCTTGATGCGATCAGGCAGGGCGGCGCGGTGCTTTTCCAGGAAAGCCTGCGCCTTCTTACGCTCCGACGGCTCATCGAGGCTCAGCGTAATCAGTTCGAAGTCGCGCAGGCCCATGCGACGCGAGACATTGATAAGACCGGGAAACTCCTGGACACACGGGACGCAGGTGGTGGACCAGACATTGATGAGGCGAAACTTCTTCGTCGGATTCTTCACCAGGGCGGCGATGCCCGCGGCGTCTATGTCTTCGAGTGTCACCGGCGACCTGGCCCACTTCTCGTTGTCGGTGGCGACGGCGCCGCTCTTCGTCATCCACTTGGTGGAGCAGCCGAAGGGCTTCGTCAGGTCCACGGCGACCGGCTTGCCATCGAGCAGTGCAGTGACGGCATCGCGGGCATCCTGCCGCTTCACGAGGGCGGGGTCGGCGAAACGGCAATCATCAAGCCAGCCCTGGTAGCGGAGCGTCCGGGCCTTGTCGAAAATGAAGACGTGGGGCGTGGCGAGACACCCGTAGGCGAGCGCGGTTTTTTGTGTGAGGCCGTCGTAGAGATAGGGGAATGTGAATCCGTGGTCTTTCGCGTAGGGTTTCATCTCCTCAAAGCTGTCGTCGTATTTCGAGTAGCCGAGTTCGTCCGCGCGGAGGCCGGCGGGGTTGTTGGGATTGATAGCCACGACTTCAAAACTCCGGCCTTTCATATCCTGGACGAGCTTGACCAGTCGCGGCTCGGCGGCGTGACAAACCGGGCAGTGGTTGGAGGTGAAATACACCATAAGCACGTCGGCTTCGAATTCCTTCAGTGTCCACGTTTTGCCGTCAATGCCCGGCAGCGAGAAGGCCGGCGCGGCATCCCCTGTTTTGAGTTCATGAAAACCCTCCGGCTGCTGCGCCATCACGGGAGCAGTGAAAAGGAGGGTGGCGAAAATGAGCGGGCGTGTAGTCATGCACCACTCCAGCGCCACTCTTTGCCAGCGGCAACGCCATGTCTCTGCGCAATGGCGGAATCCCGGGCAGCAGCCCCACTTGCCTTGTCAGCGAGCCGTGACAAATCTGTCACCGAACAGCGACTGACGATCCGGACCTCCCCGGCAGGCTGATCGTAATGCTCCCCACCCGTATGAAAGCCGCACTCGTTGATGGCGTACCGTTTCGCAGCAAGGAAGTCAGTTGGCTCTCCTTCAACTCCCGCGTGCTCCAGGAGGCTGGCGACGCCTCCCGCCCGCTTGGTGAGCGACTGAAGTTCCTCGGCATTTACTCGTCCAACCTCGACGAGTTCTTCCGCGTCCGCATCGCTACTCTGCGCCGGCTCATTGATCTGGGCCGCGACTTCAGGAAACTCAAGCTGCCTGACCCGGCCATGACGCTGAAAGAAGCGATGCGCATCATCAAACGCGAGACCGCGTTCTTCAATGATACCTACCGTGATATCCTCGAAACGCTTCAGAAGAAGGGCATCCAGTTAGTCAACGAAACCAAAGTCCCCCGGCCGTTGTGGGAGTGGCTCCTCGATTTCTTTTTCAGCAAGGTGCGCCCGCACATCATGCCGGTGATGATTCGCAGCTATAGCCGTTTCGGCAATCTGGCGGACTCGCCGATGTATCTTGCCGTGGAGATGGGTAAGAGTGGCAAGAAGGGCCGGGAGGCGCACGCATTGATCGAGATTCCGACCAACGTGCTGCCACGCTTTGTAACTCTCCCGCCCCACAAGGGACAGACCCTCGTGATGTACATTGATGACATCATTCGCTTCGGACTGCCGAGTCTGTTCGCCGCGCTGCCGTTCGATGAGTTCCGCGCCTATGCCATCAAATTCACGCGCGATGCCGAGATGGAATTCGATGGCGATGTAACCGAGAGCCTCTATGACAAAATCGCAGAGGGCCTGCGCTCCCGGCAACTCGGCGAGCCGGTGCGCATGAACTACGATGCCGGCATTCCCAAGCCCTTTCTAAAACTCCTCGCGCACAAACTGCACCTCACTCAGGGCGGGGCCCTGCTCCCGGGCTCGCGTTATCACAACCGGCGCGATCTGATGAAGTTCCCCGCCCCGGCTGCTCTCAGCGCCCCTTCCCAGCCAGCATTGCCTCATGAAATCCTCAGTGGGGCGAGGGAGGGCATCTTCCGCACGCTTCAGGAGGGAGATGCCCTCCTGCACCTTCCCTGGCACTCCTTCTCCCACTTCCTGGACTTCCTTCGCGAGGCAAGTCTTGACCCGCTCGTCTCGCACATCCAGATCACACAGTACCGGCTGGCGCGGAACAGTTGTGTCGCCCGTGCGCTCATGGCGGCAGCGCAGAACGGCAAGGATGTCACCGTCGTCGTCGAGCCAAGGGCGCGCTTCGACGAGAAAAATAACATCGGTTGGGCGAATGAATACCAGGAGGCCGGCATTCGCGTCATTCTCGGAGTCCCGGGCCTCAAGGTACATGCGAAGATGTGCGTCGTGACGCGGCAGGAGGGTGGCACCGAGCGGTATTACAGCGCGCTGAGCACGGGCAATTTCAACGAGGAGACAGCCACCTTTTACACAGACCATCTGCTGCTCACCGCGCATCAGGGCATCGGCGAGGACATCGTGGAAAGCTTTCGCTTCTTCGCGAGCAACTGGCAGCCGCCGCGGCTCAATCACCTGATCGCCGCGCCCTTCAACCTCCGCGCGCAAATCCGGCACTGCATCCAGAATGAGACCGCTCAGGCCCGCGCAGGCCGCGAGGCCAGCATCTTTCTGCGCATGAACAACCTCGCCGATCCCGAGATCACTTCTCTGCTCTATGAAGCCAGTCATGCGGGCGTGAAAGTGCGCCTCATCGTGCGCAGCATGTTCAGCGTGGTCACCGGCGACAAGAAATTCAGCCGGAATATCCAGGCGGTGAGCATCGTGGACAGCCACCTTGAGCACAGCCGCATCTTCCTCTTCCATAATGGTGGCCAGACCCGATGCCTGCTCTCCTCTGCTGATTTTCTGCCCCGCAATTTCGACAGTAGATTCGAGGTGGTCTTCCCCATTCTCGACCAGTCTCTGCAAAAGGAACTGCGCAGGATCATGGAACTGCAGTGGCGGGACAATGTGAAGGCCCGGGTTCTCGATCGCGACCTCCACAACCACACCGCATCCGGCGGCAAGAAGCGCGTGCGCAGCCAGGAAGCGATACGGGACTGGCTGGCGAACGGTCGTGCCGAGGCATCAAAATGAGGGCGGCTGGGCTCCTGAGATCTAAATAGACCGTTAAGAAAACTCCCCCGGGGGTAAGTAAATCGGCAAACAAATCGGCCTTGGCACAACGCTGAACCTCAGACCATCAATTCCCGGATGCTCGCCCCCCGATGAACAACGCCAACACCTCCCCCCCAGCCGCATGGCAGCAGTGGTTCCGAACCCACGGCTCCCGGCTTCTGCTTTTCGCCCGTCAGCAGACCCGGACGTCCGAAGACGCCGAGGACGTCCTCCAGGACTCCATGCTTCGCCTCTGGAAGAGCGGCATGATTGATATCACCGATGAAGGCACCAGCGAACCTTGTCTCGCCGCGGCTTTCACTCAAATTCGCCGTTCGGCTATTGACCAGGCCCGCAAAAACATCCGCCGCGCCAATCGCGAATCACGCGCCATGGAACTGGAAGGCACCACTGACATCGTCTGGTTTAAGGACTCACTGGAGCAGGACGAGCGCTCCCAGCAGATCGAACAGGCCATTCAGTCTCTGCCTGACTACTATAAAGAGGTCATCATTTTGAAAATCTGGGGCGACCTTACCTTCGAACAGATCGCCGAAACGCTCGACATTCCGATGAATACGGCCGCCAGCCGTTACCGCTACGCCCTGGAGCGCCTCCGCAGAACCCTCACTCCCGCCAAACTTGCGTCATGAACTCCGACTTCTCCGATTCCCTAGACGCCTCGCTGCTCCAACTCGAGCGCGAACTCCAGTCGCTCACGCCCCTTCCCCCTACAAGGCAACTGGTGCAGACGCTCAATGCTTGCATGGCGCCTGTGGCCAAAAATGTGACGGCGAACAAGGTCCACTCCTTCCCCTGGCGCCGCATGGTGACTCCAGCAGCCGCCGCTGCTGCAGCAGTCGCCGTAATGAGCGTCCAGAATCACCGGCGCGGCCTCGCCGTCAAAGGCAACGCCATCGCTGAGGATGATGCCACTCCCACCATTCACTGGGAGCCAATGCCGATGCGCAACGAATACCGCACTCTTCTCAATGCCGGGGTCGCCCTCAATGACCTCTTCGAACCGGAGCAACATTATTTCCTGAATTCCGCCGACCTTCACGAGTGGCGCAATGCTGCGGACAACTCCTCCGTTCGCCTCACTATTCCCCGCCAGCAGCGGTTCGTCATGCCGGCGTCCTATGAGAGGGAAGGCCTCCGTCAAGGCGGTCGCCGCATCTCTTTCCATTGACCGCGCCGCGGCTCTACTTGCCGCCCTCGGTGAAGCCTCCGCCGACCAGTGCCTCCAATTGCGCCATCACGGCCTCCTCGTCTTTCCCCTCCGCCGTGACCGTGATTTTGGCTCCGCATCCGGCCGCCAGCATCATCAGGCCCATGATGCTTTTGCCGTTCACCTGCTCCTCGTCCTTCTCCACCCAGACTTCGGCCTCGAAGGCTGCACTCACCTTCACGAACATGGCCGCGGGACGCGCGTGCAGGCCAAGTTTGTTGATGATGGTGAGTTCTTTCGTGACCATGTTAGGTAAAAAGCGATTCAACTGATGCGTTTCTCCTCCATCAGTTGCAACAGCTTCTTGTTGAATTCCACTGCGCTGTGGTGGCCAAAACTGCGGAGTTTCTGCTCCAGAGCCGCCACTTCCACCATGCGCGCCACATCCCGCCCGGGCGCCACGGGAATGTCCACGTAAGGAACATCCACGCCGAGCAGCCGATAGAACCGCTGGTCCGTTCCCAGCCGGTCTACCTCCATGAACCTGTCCAGGGTCTTAAGATGCACCACGAGGTCGAGGCGCTTCTCCACCCGCATGGAAGCCACGCCAAAGAGCAGCGGCACATTCACGATGCCCAGCCCGCGCACCTCCAGATGGTAGCGGCCCAGCTCCTCTGAAGTGCCAGTGAGTTCCCGGCCCTCCGGTGCGCGGAACTTCACCTTGTCATCCGCCACCAGGCTCGCCCCGCGCTCCAGCAGACCCAGCACCGCCTCGCTTTTTCCGACACCGCTGTCGCCTTTGATGAGCACACCGATGCCCTTCACGTCCACCATGCAGCCATGCTCGCTCGTGAGCGATGCAAATTCCCAGTCCAGCCACAGCGTGCAGGCGTTGATGAACTTCATCGTGTTCATCGTCGTCCGGTAAACACCTACCCCCGCCTCATTGGCGATCTCCACCATTCGCGGCGACAGGTGACGCCCGCGACAAGTGACGAGGCACGGAATCTCACTGCGGCACATCGCTTCGAACGCCTTCCGCTGCGCGGCCTCCGGCAGGTTGTTCAGATAGGCGAATTCCGAATTCCCCAACACCTGGATGCGCTTGTAGGCGAAGTAGAGATAAAACCCCGCCAGCGCCAGACCCGGACGATTGATGGACGGCTCCAGTATCTTACGCGTCCTCCCGACATCCTCGCCCTCCGGCTCAAGGTGCAAATGCTTCCCGTGCCGCTCCACGAACTCCCCCACCGCCAGAAACTTGATCTGGCGTACTTTGGATCTCGACTCAATGACAATGGGGGTGACTTCGCTCATAAACGTATCCTGGCAGACCATGGGCGCAGAGAAACAGATTTCTCTCTCCCTCTGGCTACTCCCGCACGAAGTCGTACACCATGAACTTCTTCACCAGCGGCTTGAGCACGCTTTCGGCTGCCGCTTTGTGGCGCGGGTCGTCGAGATACTTCTGCATTTCCGCCTGACTGGCGAAATCCATCGTCAGCGCGACATCGAAGCTGCTGTCCACAACGGGCCGCTGACTGGGAAGGCATGGACCTGCTCTCACCGACAGCACGCCGGGGATATTCCGGAAGTTCTCCGATGTCTCAATGACCTTCGCCCGCTGCGCGGCATTGCCGTGGTCCTTCAGCCAGAAAAAGACGACGTGCGTGGCGCCACCGCGCGGAGCGGTTTGGCAGCCGGTAAAGAAAAGGGCGGTGAGGATGAGAACTTTCATAAAAAGCAAAGGCTTAATAGAGAAGCCCACCTCACCGGTGAACCCCGTCCTGCCATCGCCCCTGCAATCACAGCCGGACAATCGCGAAGACTATCGGACCACGCGCAGAATGGGAAGAAAAATCTCCGCGCCGCCGAAAGTTTTTTTCACCCCGCCCCGCCACCGCAAAGGTGATGCTGTCAGCCTGCGAAACCCGGCCCCTTGTACCACATCACCCGGCCCCGGCTTCCCGCCTCCCATGCCAGAGCGCGCATCCACCAGTCCGGTGAGCTTGTCCCAGACCGCCCTGCCCGCAGCACTTTCCTTCTTCAACGCCCTGAGCAGTTCCGACTTTATCCGCCCCTGCTCCTCCTCCGCCGCGCCGTTGGCCTTCCGCGCATCTATCAGAGCCTCCCCCGGCAGTTCATTTGGTTTGCTGGCCATATGTTTGTGATAGGTATCCAAAAGCAAAGGCCCAGTGGAGAAGCCCACCGCACCGGTGAACCCCGTCCCGCCATCGCCCCTGCAATCACAGCCGGACAATCGCGAAAACTATCGGACCACGCGCAGCATGGGAAGAAAAATCTGCGCCGCCGGGAAAAGTTTTTTCACCCCCGTCCATCTCCCCGCCCCGTCCCCATTTCCCGGATCTCCTTTCCGGGCTTTGTTCCAGACGTCTGGCTTTTTGCGCGTTACCATTAGCGCCGCTTGCAGCGGCTGCTTTGACACCGCCAATGCGCACACCTAAAACGGCGCGAAAATTCACTCGGCATTATCGGGTCTCTCTGCATGGATGGTGGCCGTTAGTCACGCTATGCTTTAAGAGACATCATCCATCACTTCACCCTTTGCGACCATCCAAAGGGCTTCTGGGCCAGATCCGAAACCGCGAAATTC
>JANOZA010000777.1:0-8858 GCA_031429155.1 Verrucomicrobiota bacterium
TGGTGGCGGAGGTCTGGACGGCGTAACCGCCGGTGGTGTGGAGGATGCCCTTGGGCTTGCCCGTGCTGCCGCTAGTGTAGAGGATGAAGAGCGGGTGCTCGGAGTCGAAGCCTTTGGCGGGGCAGTCGGCGTTGACTTTGGCGATCTCATCGTGCCACCAGACGTCGCGGCTGGCGGTCATGGTGACTTCCTGGCCGGTGCGCTTGAGGACGATGACGCTCTTGATAGGCGTGGGGCCGATCTTGAGGGCGGCGTCCACGTTGTCTTTGAGGGCGACGATTTTCGCGCGCCGCCAGCCGCCATCGGCGGTGATGATGTGCGTGGCGCCGCTGTCGAGGATGCGGTCGTGAATGGCATTCGCCGAGAACCCGCCAAAGATAACACTGTGTACCGCTCCGATGCGCGCGCAGGCGAGCATGGCGATGACCGCTTCCGGCACCATCGGCATGTAGATGATAACGCGGTCCTTTGTCTTCACGCCGTGGGCCTTGAGCATGTTCGCGGCGCGGCAGACTTCGCGGGCGAGCTGCTGGTAGGTGAGGGTGCGGGTGTCGCCGGGCTCGCCTTCGAAGATGATGGCGGCTTTGTTCTTCCGCAGGGGATTGGCGGCGTGACGGTCCACGCAGTTCTCGGCGATGTTGAGCTTCCCGCCGATGAACCATTTCGCGAACGGGGCCTTCCACTCGAGGACTTTGGTCCACTTTTGCTGCCACGAAAGATCCGCCGCTTCCCGCGCCCAGAACTTCTCCGGGGACTTGATGCTCTCGGCATGGAGCTTCTTGTAGTCGGGCATGCTTTTGATACGCGCCGCCTTGGAGAAGGCTGCGGCGGGTTTGAAGACGCGCTTTTCGACGAGGGAGGATTCGATGTTCTGAGACATGGCGATGGTGCTGTGGTTGGGAAAGGGAGCGCGAGGCTATGCAGGTTGATGCCCGGCGACAATGGAATTCAGTCCTGGACGGCGGCGGGATGGCTCGCCTGAAATTCAAATAATTCCTCCAGTCTGAATTTGATTACTGCCAAACAGACGCAAAGCCGCCTTCACCCGCAAAGGAAGACGAAAGGTCCTGTCCTGGTTTCAAAACCTGTTGCCTCTCTCCGCTCTTCCCGGCTCTGCGGTGGAGGTCATCCCGGTTTTTTGTGATAACGCACAGGCCGCATTGCACCCCATGCTCGCCGTCATCATTCCGGCAGATTTCTGATTTCCGAATGTTACATCCGACTGCATAAGCAGCAGCTCAATGCCTTCCTCACCCATCATCCTCGCGCTCGAAACCTCGTGTGACGAAACCGCCGTCGCACTGTGCGATGGCGATGGGCGCGTTCTGGCGTCGGAGATTTCCACACAGATTCCTGAGCACATGCCTTACGGCGGAGTAGTGCCGGAGATCGCGTCGCGAAATCACATCTTGCGGGTGAGGCCCCTAATCCTTGAGACTCTGGAGAAGGCCGGGGTGACGCTGGCGGAGGTGGATTGTTTTGCGGCGACGTCAGGGCCGGGACTGGCGAGCTCGCTCCTGATCGGCAGCACGGTTGCGAAGGCGCTGGCGCTGGCGTGCGGAAAGCCGTTCCTCGCCGTGAATCACCTTGAGGGGCATTTGCTTTCTCCGTTCATCGGCAATGCAGCGGGCATCCAGCCGGGCATCGCGCTCATTGTAAGCGGCGGGCACACGATGCTGCTGCATTTGCGCGCAGCGGGAGACTACAAACTGCTGGGCCGCTCGCGCGATGACGCGGCGGGTGAGGCCTTCGATAAAGTGGGCAAAATGCTCGGCCTTCCCTACCCGGGCGGGCCGGAGATAGACAAGCTGGCGCGGCGCGGCGACCGTACGGCCTTCGACTTCCCGCGCTCCATGCTCGACAGCGGCGACTACGCTTTCTCGTTCAGCGGGCTGAAGACGAGCATGCTCTACCTGCTGCCGACGCTTGAAGGTTCTGTTCAGGCCAAAATGGCAGACCTGTGCGCGAGTTTTCAGGAGGCAATCGTGGACGTCCTTTTGAAGAAGACGCTGAAAGCGGCGCGGGAGTTTGGAGCGAAGTGCATCAGCGTGAGCGGCGGAGTGAGTTGCAATCACCGCCTGCGCGAGGCCTTTACGCAGCGCTGCAAAAAGTCCGGACTCGATCTGTTCCTTGCGGCACCGTCCCTGACGACGGACAATGCGGCCATGATTGCCTTCGCCGCGCTGCAACGCTTCCAGGCCGGACACCGCTCCAGCCTGGAGGAGAATGTGAACCCTAATCTGCCGCTCGTCGCCGCATGATCACTCTCCCGCGCACTGTTGTCGGGATTATCGCACTGATGCTTCGCGTCGCGCTGGGCGGTCTTTTCGTGTGGACTGGATGGGAAAAAGTACAGGAGCCGATCACCTTCCTTAACAACATCCGCAGCTTTCACCTGTTGCCCGATCCTTATGCCGCGTGGGTCGCGATGGGCCTGCCGTGGCTGGAGGTTTTCGCCGGAGCGGCCCTCATCCTCGGAGTGTGTGTGGAAGGCGGGCTCGCGATGATTGCGGGAATGCTCGTGGTTTTTCTGTGGGCGATCCTCTATTCCATGCAGCGCGGTTTGGACATCAACTGCGGCTGTTTTGGAGGCGCGGACGACACCAGTGATTTCACGGAACTTATCACGAGGGATGTGACCCTGCTGGTGGTTGCGCTGGGGTTGTTGATCCACCGCGTTGTGGTGTGCAAAATAAAACGGACCGGCCCGTGAGGTGTCAGGCCGGTCCGTGATTTTTCAATTGCGTGCCGTTATCGGCCGCCGCGCGCTGCGGGCAGGGGCGCGGCAGAAACCGGGGGCGCAGGACGAGGCGCCGGCGCACCGTAGGCGGGTTTGCCAAAGGTTGGTGGAATCTGGACCACATTCGTGGGCAGATTCCGGAGGCCACCGACATAACCGTTCGGCAGGCAGGGCGCGACGTAATGGAGGCGCTGATTGACTTGGCCATAAACGGCGGGCACGCGATAGTAGCCGGGGCTGTAGCCATAGCCGGCATACCCGTAGCCGTAGTTGCCGCCGTAGCCGTAGCTGCTGCTATAACCGTGGCTGCTGCCGTAGCCGTAGCCGTAGTTGCTGTTGGTGGTGCCGTAGCCGACCCTTTGGGTGCGGACGACGGGACGATAGACCGGTTGGATGGCGACGGGACGGGCGCGCAGGATACAGACGGTGCGTCCATTGTCGCCGGCGATGGCGGGAGCGGCGGCGGACAGAAGCACGGCCGCGGCAAGGATGAGTTGCGATTTCATGGGTTGAGGTGGGTTGAGTTGCGGTCGGCAATGATCCTCATAGCGGGCTTCCCCGCCGGTGACAAGTCCGGGAATGGGAACGCTCAGGGCAGCGCAAAATCCTCGGCTCGCTGGTAGGTGCCGTCGGCCATCTTCGCGATCTGCATGTTCACATCGGTGAGCAGACTGCTCGCGCCGAAGCGGAACCAGTCAGGCGACAGCCATGCGGCACCAAGAGTTTCCTTCACCATCACCAGATACTGGAGAGCCTCCTTCGCGGTGCGGATGCCGCCGGCGGGTTTCATGCCGATCATCTGTCCAGTTTCATGGAAATGATCGCGGATGGCTTCGAGCATGACGAGCGTGACCGGCAGCGTGGCGGCGGGCGAGACTTTGCCGGTGCTCGTTTTGATAAAGTGCGCGCCGGCCCGGATGGCAATGGCGCTGGCGACACGGACGTTGTCGTAGGTTTTCAGTTCACCGGTTTCGAGAATGACCTTGAGGTGCGCCTCCCCGCACGCTTCGCGCACCGCGACGATTTCATCGAAGACTTTGCCGTAAAGGCCTGACAGAAAAGCTCCGCGGTCTATGACCATGTCTATCTCATCGGCACCGGCGGCGACAGCGAGGCGGACTTCTTCGAGTTTTGTTTTCAGCGGTGCCTGACCGCTGGGGAAAGCAGTGGCCACGCTGGCGATGTGGATGCCGCTGCCGGCGAGGAAGGCGGCGGCGGACTTCACGAGATTCGGATAAACGCACACGGCAGCAACGTGCGGGCAGTCGTAGCGCGGTTCCATGGGATGCCGGGCTTTGGCGCAAAGGTGGCGGACTTTTCCTGGCGTATCGGCTCCCTCCAGCGTGGTGAGGTCCATCATGCTGACGGCGAGCTTCAAGCCGGCGAGCTTGGCTTCGTTTTTGATGCTGCGTTTGGTGAAGCTGGCGGCGCGCTGCTCGGCCATGACTTTATCCACGGGAGGCATGGAGAGGGAGAACGGCAGACCGCTGCGCCGGGCGGGACGAACGGTTATTTCCATGTCAGGGCGAAGTACAAGCCGTAGTGGCAGCGACCGGCTGCGGCGCGGGCTCGCCGCTCCAGGAGCCGGGGAGAAATCTCACCACTTCCACATACGGACCGGACTCGCGGTGCCGTTGCCAGCGCACCTGCACCAGAGCGGGCCGCCAGTCGGGATCATGGGAGCGGCGGGCAAATTGACGCGCAGCCTCGCTTCCCGGCTTCAGGCAGCCGATGAGGGGCAGGGTATCGGTCGGGAATGCGGTAGCGATGTCCACGAAGCGGAATTCCGCGAGGTCCGGGCGGGTGCGGCGGTAGGGGTCTTCATGCTCGGTCAGTGATGGTCGAACTTCTGCGTAGAAAGTGCCATCTCCTTCCCCGAGGCTCGCCGAGAACTTCTGGAACAGCCCGGCACTTTGTTGCGTGATGGCTCCGGAATGCAGGCGCGGCCCGCTTTCCGTCTGCTCCACAACGAAGACGGGCCCATCCGCGTCCTGTGGTTTAACGACAACGAGGTAGCGATCGGTGCCGGCGAGGCGGCGTGAGGATTTTACTGTCCACCCCGTGGGCAGTTGAGCAGTGAAGGGCGGAAACGCTGGTAACGACAAGCCCTCTGGAGGCGGCATCAGGTGAGAGGCTGCTGCAGGTTCTGAGGCCGCTCCGAGATAGCGGCTGACAGCGGCGAGTGCGAGTTCTTCGGCCTCATGACAGCGGAGCCGCTCCATGCGGGTCTCCTCTGCGACCCGCTGGGTCAGGTCTTCGGGCAGGCCAGGACTTGCTTTGGTCGTGCGGGGCTCTGCGAAGCGAATCGCGGCTAGGCAAGCGATTCCCAAGCCGCAGAAGACTCCCACGACGGTGATGTCGAGCCAGCGCTGCCAGCCCCGGCGACGAAAGGTCACCGGGTGGCGTTTCGCGTGCAGTTCGTGATCGCTCCCCGCAGGTGAGTCTTCGAAAATGCCGCGCTTTCCGGCAGGGAATTGAGGCGTGTTTTCCTGCGGCTGCTTCTTTTCAGGAGGCGAGGCGGCGGAGGTGGGTTTTGCCGGGGGCCGCTCGTAGAAAAGCGGGACGGCGGCAGTGTTCAGCCGGGGTTTCTCCTCGATGATGGGAATGGGCCTGACGGGCCGGTTCTCCGCGACCGGTGCCAGCGGCGGCGGGATTTCGCGGCGGGCGGGAGGCGGTTTGGCGAAAAGCTGTGCCGCGCTTCCCGGGTCGCCCGCCGGGAGTTCGGGTGCGGTTATCTCCGCCGCGCAGACCGGGCACGGAGCGCGCACGCCGGCGAAGCTGCCGGGAACCTCCAGCGACGCGCCGCAATGCCCGCAGACAAACTTGAGCAGGTCTGCGGGAGCAGGTTTGGAAACGTTCGGCCGAGTGGTCATGGATCGTCGGAGATTCCGGCGGATGCGGAGGAATTGGCGCGCACCATGCCTCGCCCTCCCCGCTGCGCAAGTCTCGCAGTGACGGAAAAGTTCACCGCTTTCACCGGCTGCGCTCGATGATGGCGATGACGACGCCGGCGGTGATGAGCACTGTGCCGGCGAGACGCCACAACATGGTGCTGCGCCCGGCGGTATGGCGCTCGTGATTGGCGAACCATGCACCGCACAGCCACACGAGCACGATGCTCCAGAGGCCGCGGGTGCTGTAGAGGATATTCACGCCGGTGGGGTCGTTGAAGAAGGCCAGCGCCAGCCCCATGCCGATGCCCTGACCGGTGAGCAAAAGTCCGCCGGTGATGACCCAGCGGCGGCTTGCGGGAGCGAGCCGCATGACCGGCTCGCGCGAGGTGGCGATAGCGATGGCGGAGAAAACGCCGATGAATTGTGGAATGATAGCGAGGAAGGTGGTGCCGCCGTATTTCTCCGCCCACTGCACGATGAGCACGTCTGTCAGGGCGAACAGGGCCGAACTGATGAGACAGAGGAGAATGGCCGGCCCGCCGGCCCGGCCGGGCTGGAGGTCGGGGCGTCCGATGAAGAAGATACCGGCCGTCGCGAGGAGCGCGGCGGTCCAGATGCCGATGGAGAGGGTGCCGCCGCTGATCGTCACCACGCCAAGGGCGACGAATAGCACTTTGGTGCCGAGAATGGGCGTGACCAGGGAGACATCGCCGCGGCGAATAGCGGCAAACGTCGCCAGCGAGCCGACGTAGATAAGTCCGGAGGTGAGCGCCGGTCTCCACAAATCAGCCAAAAGCAACTGCCCGGGATTCACGAAGAACAGCGGCGCGCAGAGAGGCATCGCCATGAAATTCGTCCAGTGAAAAGTCTGCGTGGCGCCCGCACCTTCACCATAGCCGCGCTTAAAGAACAACGACGACACGGTGTACGTCACCGCAGCGAAAGCCGGGATCAGGAGCCAGTAGGGGAAGTGCATGGATCAGGCCAGGCCCGCCTCTTCCATGCGCGCTTCCATTTCGCTCTTCTGCAGCGCCCCTACCATGTCGGTGATATTGCCCTCCATGAAGGAGGGCAAGTTATAGACGGACATATTGATGCGATGATCAGTGACGCGACTTTGCGGATAGTTGTAGGTGCGGATTTTTTCCTCGCGCCCGCCGCTGCCGATGAGATTGCGGCGGTGCGCGGAATATTTCGCCGCTTCCTCCTGCTGCTTGCGCTCAAGCAGCCGCGAACGCAGCACGGTGATGGCGCGCTCCTTGTTCTTGATCTGGCTGCGTCCGTCCTGGCAGCGCACGATGACGCCGGTGGGAATGTGGAGCACCTGCACTGCGGAGTCTGTCGTATTCACGCCCTGACCGCCGGCGCCGCTGGCGCGGCAGACTTCGATGCGGAGGTCGTTGGGGTTAATCTCAAAATCCACCTCCTCGGCTTCCGGCAGCACTGCGACGGTGGCCGTGCTGGTATGGATGCGTCCCTGAGCCTCGGTGGCCGGCACGCGCTGCACGCGGTGGACACCGCTTTCGTACTTCATGACGCGGAACACCTCATCGCCGCTCACCTTGAAAATGACTTCCCGGAATCCGCCGGCATCGGAGCTGCTGGCCTCCATCGGTTCCACTTTCCAGCCACGGCCCTCGGCGTAGCGCTGATACATGCGCAGCAGGTCGGAGGCGAAGATCGCGGCCTCATCGCCGCCGGTGCCGGCCCGGATTTCGATGATCGCATCCTTGTCCTCGTTCGCGTCACGCGGCAGCAGGGAATATTGGATTTCCTCCGCTAGCTGTGCGCGACGCTTCTCCAGCGCGGGCAATTCCTCTGCGGCCATCGCGGCCATTTCCGCATCGTCGCTTTTGGAAAGTTCGGTGCTGTCCGCCAGCTCGCGGCCCACGGCCTCCCATTCATCCCACGAGGCCAGCAGCTCGCGGGTCCGCGCGTGCTCACGGGTGAACTCGCCGGCACGCTTCTGATCGTTGAAAAAATCAGGCGCAGCGATCGCCGCCTCCAGTTCCTCGAGGCGGGCGCGCTTCTTTTCAATGAGCGGGGCGTAGTTCATGAGCGGGAAATTCCTTCAGCCAAAAACAAAACGGTGCGCGCTCCCTGGAGAGCGCGCACCGTTCTGATGAAAAAGGAAATGTCTGACTAAGCGCCTGCGGCAGCCAGTTTCGGTGCAGCCGCGCGGCGCACAGTGGTGCCGAAACGCTTGGCGAACTTGTCCACGCGTCCAGCGGTGTCCACAAAGCGCTGTTCGCCGGTGAAGAACGGATGGCAGGCGGCACAGATGCCGATCTTGAGTTCCTTGACGGTGGAACGGGTATTATAGACCGCGCCGCAGGTGCAGGTGACGGTGGTTTCGTTGTAAACGGGATGGGTATCGGCCTTCATGACGGTGAGCAGTTATGTAGTTAATGGAAAGGTCAGAACCGGAACCATGCCGCAGGAATTAAATCAGAGCGGTCCGGGAAAGGGGGCGGGAGACTAGAGCGCCGGTCCCGCTGGTGCAAGTGGTTTTCCTTTTTGAGTGAATCTGTGGCGCCGGGGCGGCGATTTCACCGCAATTGCAGCTCCGGGGAGCTCTCGGAGTATTGCAGTTCGAGCGGCACGTGACGCCAGTTGGGGGAAGCAAGATCGAGGGCCGGGATGACCCAAACGACCGTGCGGGTGCTGCCCAGCATGCCCTTCCCGTTGGTGCGTTCGCGGAGAATGCGGAGGCGCGCTTCGTTGCGGGCATCGTTGCGGCTGGAGATCACATCGGGAATGGTCTGGAGTTCGGCGGCGAGTTGCTCCGCGAGACTGCAGAAGGCACCGTTGGCACCCTGCGGGTTGTTGGCCTCGCGCCATGCGAGAATGTCCCCGCCGCCCATGAGCAGCAGGCTGCTGCCGCTGGTATTGAAGGAAAGGGAGCGGACCTTGTCGCCGCTGATTCGCCCGATCTTGACGGTGTTGAAGGAATCCGGCTTCCCCTTGGCGTCGCCGGAGGTGCTGAGGCTGCCGGCGAAAGTAATGGTCACCGGCTCGCTGCTGATGCCGGTGACGCTGCCCCCGCCGGCTTTGCTGTCCCTCACGGCGGCGGCGATTTCCTTCACGGCAATCTGCACGCCGTAGGGCGACCAGGTGTTGCTGGTGCGCGGGTAGGCGGTGCCGCCTTTGTCGTCACGATGCGCGATCAGTTCCGGCAGCAGATCCACGACTTTGACTTTGCGGGCGGAGAGGTCGTCCATCGC
>JANOZA010000778.1:0-2223 GCA_031429155.1 Verrucomicrobiota bacterium
GCATCGGCATCACCAATAAGAGCGGCAAAAATACCGGCGAGGTGGAAGTCGAATGGTCCATCGTCGTCGCTCGCCCCGGCCCGAAGGGCGCGCTGCTCGTCACCGGTACCAGCAAAGTCGCTGAAGTGGTCAACGCCAGCACCGCAAACGTGGAATCCGGTGCGGTGCCGGTGGTCAAGACCCGCGGGGGCAAGCAGGACATGGAATACAAAGTGATCCTCAAACAGGGC
Source organism: Verrucomicrobiota bacterium (assembly GCA_031429155.1). Classification (GTDB taxonomy): domain Bacteria; phylum Verrucomicrobiota; class Verrucomicrobiia; order Verrucomicrobiales; family V1-33; genus V1-33. The sequence goes on from JANOZA010000778.1 coordinate 231, forward strand.
GGCAAGGAAATCGCCCGCGCCGTGAGCAATGCTAATTTCGATCAACTGGCCGCCGCCGCCACGCCGGAGAAGAAGGCGAAGAAGAAAGACAAAGCCACGCCCTGAGTTGATCCACCGACAATCTCCCCAAACAAAAACAACAACACCAACCAAACAAACACGATGAACCTAATCAAGAAATCCGCCCTCCTCATCACCGTCTCCCTCGCCATGCTCGCCCCTGTGCAAGCCGGCCCGATGGTAAAAGCCAAGAGCCTCACCGACCAGGCACTCGCTGTGCTCAAAGAAGGCGCCACCTCGGACAAAGGCGGCCACCGCGTCGCCGCCATGAAGCACCTCAAGGCTGCGATGGCCGAGATCGAGGCCGGCATCGCCTTCGACCAAGCCAACGTCACCAAGAGCGAAGGTAAGAAGAAGGGGAAGAACTAACCCTCACTCGCCGGCGCGATGACAGCGCCAGCCGCCTCCTTCAGCCGCCGGACTATATAATAGACCGTGCGGCTGCGGAGGCGGACGAGTTCGGTGCCAACGACGGCGTCCACGATGGACTCCGGGAGGGCGGCGACCTCCGCAGGCGGCAGGCCGTCGAGGCCTTGGCAGAGGATCGCTGAGAGGGCGCGGGTGAGGGTCTGCACTTCCGGGCCGAGGGTGATGCGAAAGTGACAGCCTTCCTCGATGCGGAGGTGAATGCCGACCTTGTCCGTGCATTCCGCGTCGTGGCGCACGTCCTCGATGTCGAAGGTCTCGCCGGGTTGTGGCGCGTAGCGGGCAGCACCGGCGGCGTAGTGGATGAGGAGCTCGCGCCGCGCGGGCTCGGTGAGTCCGGCGAAAAGGTCGGCGATGGCCTGGAGGCGCGGCGGATACATGGTGCGCTAGCGGCGGCGGGCGGTCATGAAGCCGCGGGCGGCGACGGTGGGATGGTACCGTGGGGGCTCGAATCCGGCCGCGTCGAGCAGTGCGGCGTATTCGGCGGTGCTGTAGCATTTCCCCTGGGTGCTGTGCATGAGCAGCGCGGAATACTCGGCGGCGTGGAGCGGGCCGTCCTTGGCGGCGTTGATGAAGGCGTCATGCACGATAACGTGTCCGCCGGCGGGCAGTGCGGCGTGGGAGACGGCGAGGAGCTTCTCCACTTCCGGCACGTCCCAGTCGTGGAGGACATTGGAGAAAAGGTGGGCGTCGCAGTTGTCAGGGAGTCCGTCGAACATGTTACCGGCGGCGACTTCCACACGGCCGGCGAGACCGCGCTCGGCGATGAGCGTGCGGGCGATGCGGTCCACCGGGGCCTGGTCGAAAACCACGGCGCTGAGGTGTGGGTGGGCGGCGCAGATGGCGCAGGAGTAGATGCCGGATCCGCCGCCGATGTCGAGCAGGCGGCTCACGCCTGACAAGTGGAGCGCGGCGGCCATGGCCGGGGCCAGGTAGTGGCCGCGGCAGTCCATGGCGGCAGTGAATTTGCGGGCGAAGTCCTCCTGCTCCATCGCCTTGTGCCAGTCGCCGGCGGACTTGTCACCGGACCAGCCGGCGGGTTTGCCGGTGCGCAGCACTTCCACGAAGTCCCGGGCGATGGGGCGGTCGTGCAGCGAGGAAAAGTACGGCGCGAGATTCCAGTGCGAGCCTGCGCAGAGGTGCTCGCGGGCGGTGATGGTCAGGTGCCAGCGTCCGCCTGCTTCCACGATGAAGTCATTCGCCGCGCACAGGGTGAGCAGGACATCGGCGGGGCGCGCGGCGAATCCGTAGGCAGCGCACACCTCCTCCGGCGTCATGCCTTCCGCGGAGAATCGTGTGAAGAAATCGAACTCCACGATGGCCGCCGTGAGAAGGTCCACGGCGTAGAGGCCGTCGCGGTATTGGTAGATGCGCACGGGATCGCTGGCGGGACGGGAGGTGAGGCTGGAGTGCATGGCGGTGTTTCGGAATCGAGTCCGACGATGCATCCCGACAATGGAACGCCCGGCTACCACAAAATGCACCTTGCAGCGGTGGGCGGACGGGG
>JANOZA010000779.1:0-5398 GCA_031429155.1 Verrucomicrobiota bacterium
TTTTCGCCGATGTCTTCAGCGAGGTTGTAGAGTTCCACGGTTCCCGCGGATTTCGCAGTGTCAGCAGGCGCTTCCTCTGCGTCCTTCTCACTGGCGCTGAGCAGCAGTTTCCAGTCACCCATGCGCAGCGCGGCTTTGCCCGGCACGGTGCCGGGGAGGAGGATGGCATCGTGCGGGGACTTCGCGCCCTTTGTGAGGACCGGCCAGATGTCGAGTCCGTCAGGCGCGAGCTTTTGCTCTGCGGGTGCGCCGGCGAGTTTGAGAAGCGTGGGATACCAGTCCACGGCATGGAGCGGCTCTTTGATAGTAGTGCCGGGGGAAATCCTGCCAGGCCAGTTGGCGAAGGCGCACACACGGATGCCGCCTTCATAGATGGTGCCCTTTCCCGCGCGCAGGGGGGTGTTCATCGTCGCCTTGCCCGGCGCGGGGCCGCCATTGTCGCTGGAGAAGAGGATGAGCGTGTCTTTTCGGAGGCCCTTGTCGTCGAGCGCGGCGGAGATTTGGCCGACGGCTTCATCCACGGCCGCCAACATGCCCGCGATGGTGCGGCGCGGTTCCTTCAAGTCCTTGTAAGGCTCCATATAGCTGTCAGGAACCTGATGCGGGGCGTGGATTCCGTTGAAGGGAACGTAGAGCAGGAGCGGTTTGTCGGCGGATTGTTCGCGAATGATGCGGCAGGCTTCCCTGGCAAGGAGGTGCGTGGAGTAACCCTGTTCCGGCGCGGGCTTGTCGTCGCGATACCAGTCGGGTTTGCCGTCGCGGATGTGCGTGAAGTAGTCGAGCGCGCCAAACATGTGGCCATACTGGTGGTCGAAGCCGCGACGCGTGGGCGTGTATTCCGGCTGAAACTCCCCAAGGTGCCATTTTCCGCAAATGAAGGTGGCGTATCCGGCCTCGCGCAGCGCCTGCGGGAGCGTGCGCTCGGCGAGCGGCAGCCCCCAGGGGGCGCCCGGACGCACCACGGTGTAAACTCCCGTGTGCGTGGCGTAGCGTCCGGTGAGCAGGGCGGCGCGCGTGGGCGAACAGACCGGCTGCACGTAGAATGAACTGAGCACGGCGCCCTCTTTGGCCAGTTTGTCTATGTGCGGGGTGCGGATTTCTTTGCCTCCATTGAAGCCGCAGTCAGCGTAGCCGAGGTCGTCCACGAGAAGATAGACGATGTTGGGCGGACGATCCCCGGCGAGAGCGGAGACGCCGGTAACTAGCAGGCAGGCGAGGTGGCGGAGGGTGATGATCATGGCGTTAGGTTACTTGTCAGGTGTGGCCCCGGCGCGGCTGTGGCCCCCGGCGCGAATTTTATCCAGCCTTGCGGACATGGCTTTGACGCGTTCGGGCTCTTTGTTGGCGAGGTCGGTCTTTTGGGAGAGGTCAGCGGCGAGGTTATACAATTCGACATCCGCTGCGCCGGGGCGCTGCTTCCGACCGGGGCCTTTTTCGATGAGCACCCAGTCGCCTTCGCGCAGTGCGAGGGGGGCCTGACCGTTATTTTGGAGGACAAGGTGATCGCGGGGGGGCTGCGGGAGCTTCTCACCGAGCAAGGCAGGGAGCACATTGTAGCTGTCAGGGCCGGCGCCCGGCGCGAGGGTCTGCCCGGTGAGCGCGGCGAAGGTGGCGAGGGCATCAATGTGGCCAAGGAGCGCGCCCGAGGTGCCGCCGGACGCGATGTGCCCCGGCCAGCGGGCGAGGAACGGCACTCGGTGGCCGCCTTCGTAGAGCGAGCCTTTGAAGCCGCGGAGCGTGCCGTTAGGCGGCTGGAGTCCGTGGAGTTCATTCGTGCCGTCGTCGTAGGTGTCTTTGATCGCGCCGCCGTTGTCGCTGGTGAGGATGACGAGGGTGTTGTCGGTGAGCTTCAGGCGATCGAGCGCGGCCATGACTTCGCCGACGGACCAGTCGAGTTGGTGAATGACGTCGCCGCGCCAGCCGCATTGGCTGGTGCCGCGAAAGCGCGGGTGAGGGACCATCGGCTCGTGGATGTCATGCGTGGCGAGATAGAGGAAGAACGGAGCGGACTTGTTGGCCTCGATGAACTTCACCGCCTTTGCCGTGAGCGTATCGGCGATGTCTTCGTCCACCCAGCGGGCCGCTTTGCCGCCGGTCATGAATCCGATGCGCGGGATGCCGTTGATGACGGTGTCCTTGTGGCCGGGACCGCCTTTGATCTTCAATTTCACATCCGGATCCAGGCCGGTCGGCTCGTTACCGATCTTCGCGCCGTAGCTAACCTGAATCGGGTCCGCGGGATCGTAGCCGACAATGCGGTGATCCTCCACGAGAACACACGGCACGCGGTCGCCGGTCGCCGGGATGAAGAAGGCGTAGTCGAAGCCCAGCTCCAGCGGGCCAGGCTTGATGTCGCCATTGAAATCCGTCTTCGGCTCGTCGCCCAAACCGAGGTGCCATTTGCCGACGACTCCCGTCTTGTAGCCCGCGGACTTGAGCATGGATGGGACCGTGACCGTGCCGGCCTTGATAAGAGCGGGGGCGTTGCCCGCGGCGATGCCGGTGCCGGCCTGCCGCCATGCATAGCGTCCGGTGAGGAGTGCGTAGCGGGTGGGCGTGCAGACGGATGCCGTGGAGTGGGCGTCGGTGAAGCGACAGCCCTGACTGGCGAGGCGATCAAGGTTAGGCGTTTTCACCTTCGTCGCGCCATAACATCCGAGGTCGCCGTAGCCGAGGTCATCGGAGATGATGTAAATGATGTTCGGCTTCTCGGCGGCGGGCGACGGGGACAGTAGGGACAGAGAGCCGAGTGCGAAGAGGAGGAGGGCGAAGGAGCGGGAGGAGGGCGCAATGGAATGAGGCATGACAGGCGGGGGTGATGGGCAGGATGAAACCCTGCGACTTGAAAAGCGCACGCGGCAAAAAGGCCGCAGTGACGTGTCGGGGAGCGTGCAGGCCGCCCCTGCGGGCGTGGCATGACCGTCGCGTCAGGCGGGCGGCAGCACTTTGGGGAAGAGTGGCTGCGGCTCGCCGAGGATGTGGCCGTCTGGCAGCAGGCCCCACTTCAAATCACCGAGCGTGATGTTGTCAGGTGCCGTCCAGCCGAGCTGTGCCTGGATTCGCTTCGCGGTGTCCGGCATGACGGGGCTGATCATGACGCTGAGGTGGGCGACAGTTTCCACGACATGCCGCATGATGCTGGCCACGGCGGGCGCGTTGGCCGGATCCTTCGCCAGCTTGAAAGGCGCGGTCTTATCAATGAACTCATTGGCCTGGCGCGCGGTGGAGATGATGTCGGCGAGAACCTCGCTGATCTGCCATTCGCGCATGTGCTCCACGGCCCGCGACGGCAGGGCGGCGACGGTGGCGCGCAGGGCCTGGTGCATTTCGCAGTCGTGGTCTGTCGCCACGAGCACGCTGTTCAAATACTTCCGCGCCATGTTGAGCGTGCGGTGGAGGAGATTGCCGAGAATGTCCGCCAGCTCTTTGTTATAGCGGAAGAGGATGCGCTCCTCCGTGAGGTCGCTGTCCTGACCGGTCTTCATTTCGGCGAGCAGGAAATAGCGCAGGCCATCGCTGCCCACCACGTCGGCGATGGAGTGGGGATCGAAGTCCTTGAGCACGGTCAGCGGCTTCACTTCCGCGACCTCGCTCTTGCTGAACTTTCTGCCGTCAATGTTCCAGAAACCGTGGACGAGAATCTTCGGCATCTGATCGTCCGGCACGCCGAGGGCGTGGAGCATGATGGGCCAGTAGATCCCGTGTGCGGGAATGAGGATGTCCTTGCCGATGACGTGTGCATCGCAGGGCCAGAGGTTCTCCCATTTCGGCAGTCCGCTGGTGTCAGGGCTGGCATCGCGGAAGCCCGCGAAGCTGATGTAGTTCACCAGCGCATCGAACCACACGAAGGTGACGTAACCGGCGTCGAAGGGCAGGGGAATGCCCCACGACAGACGGCTCACGGGGCGCGAGATGCAGAGGTCCACGCCTTCGCTGTCCTTCATCGCATTGACGAGTTGCGTCTGGCGGTTGGCCGGAAAGATGAAGTCAGGCTGCGATTCGAGCAACCCCCGCAGCCAGTCCGCGTGCGCGCTGAGGCGGAAGTAATAGTTCTCCTCCTCGCGCTCCTCGACGAGCCCCCATTGCGGTCCCCAGGAGCCGTCCGGCTCGCGGTCCTTGTCATTGAGGAACTGCTCCTGACGCACCGAGTAGGAGCCGCTGAATGACTTCTTATAGATCTGACCTTCATCAAATAACTGCTGGAGCAGCGACTGCACCACGCGCTGGTGGCGCGGGTCCGTCGTCTCCACCCAGCCGTCCGGCTGAACATTCAGGCGCTTCCACAACGCGATGAACTTATCCGACACCCCGCGGACGAACTCCTGCGGCGGCACGCCGGCCTTCTCCGCGCTGAGTTGCACCTTCTGCCCGTGCTGATCCAGTCCGCTGAGGAAATACACCTCCCGGCCCGTCAGCCTCACAAAACGCGCCATCGCATCCGCCAGCACCTTTTCATAGGTGTGGCCGATGTGCGGCGCGCCGTTCGTGTAGTCTATCGCAGTGGTGATGTAGAATTGTTTGGCCATAAGTCGCGGCCATGATGAGAGACGGCACGGGACCGGCAAGGGGGCAAAGACGGGGGCTCCCCGTCAAAAGCCCAGGCCACCGTCGCTTGCGCCCGCCGCGCGGGGGCGTTGACAGCGGAGTGTGCTGAGCGAGCAGTCGGACAAGGCAAACAGCCGATTCCCAGCATGAACACCATTGACCTCAATCAGCGGAACGCCGTCGTGACCGGCGGGGCGCGCGGTATCGGACTGGCCATCGCCCGGCGGCTGCTGGCATCGGGTGCCGGGGTTTCGCTTTGGGATGTGGATGCAGCGGCGCTCGGGGAGGCGGCGGGGGAGTTGAAGGCGTGCGGCACGGTGCATACGGTGGTGGTGGATGTGACGAAGGTGGAATCGGTGGAGGCTGCGGCGGCGTCATCGGCGGAGGCGCTGGGGAAGCTGGATATTCTGGTGAACAACGCGGGCATCGCGGGCAGCAATACGAAGACGTGGGAGACGGACCCGGCGGAGTGGCGCCGCGTTCTCGATATCAATCTCAATGGCCCGTTCCACTGCTGCCGCGCCGTCATTCCGCATCTGCTGCTTAACGGTTATGGCCGCATCGTGAACATCGCGTCCATCGCCGGCAAGGAGGGCAATCCCAACGCCGCGCACTACAGCGCCTCGAAGGCGGGCGTCATCGCGCTGACGAAGTCGCTGGGCAAGGAACTGGCCACGAGCAACGTCGTCGTGAACTGCATCACCCCGGCTGTAATTGCGACGGACATTTTCAAACAGATGTCGCAGGCGCACATTGACTACATGCTGGCGAAGATCCCAATGGGCCGCTTTGGCAAGGTCGAGGAGGCAGCGGCGCTCGTGGCGTGGCTTTGCTCTGAGGAGTGCTCATTCTC
>JANOZA010000780.1:0-1896 GCA_031429155.1 Verrucomicrobiota bacterium
ATCTTCCCGTCCGGCTGCACAGAAGTGCTGTAAACCACACTGTTCAAACCTGCGTCAAAGCCCGGGTCCACTCGTCCGGCATCATCAGTCAGCCGGTTGACTGTTACCATAAAGGAATCCTCCACCTGCAAGCCGACAGAATCTGTGGCGCGCACGGTGATCATCAGCGGCCCGAACTGGTCGTCCTCAAAATGCAGCCTCAATTTATCCGTCGCGTTGTCCACTGTCGCAGACACCACGACGGGGCTGCTGTTTTCCTGGACGGAATAGACGAGGTCCGCATCCGCAGTCTCGGCATCCTGAAAAACGGTGCGCAGATCAATGACCGCGTCGGCGGCATCTTCATTGACGACCTGGTCCGGGATTGGGCTGGCCACCATGGGCGAGGCGTTGGTCGGCAAAGCTGCCGCTGCCTCCACCAGACTGGAGGAACCATTATGTTGGCCACCCGTCACCCGGGCGCGACCACGCACCAAACTTCCCGCTGGCAGGCTCAGTCCACTCTTTTCCCAGCCACCCGCTATATGAGTGCCGGCACCCAGCGGCGTCCACACCGTGCCGCCATTCACGGACAAATCGAAAGTCACACCAGACGTGCCGGGCGAAGCCCCGCCGCGCAGCCATTGCACCCTGTTTGCGTCCGGCACACTCAGGTTTTGTGTCGCGACATCGTTTTCGAGGCGCGTGAGGTAGCGGCTTCCGTTCAAAAATTGCCCTCCAACAATTACCCGCCCATCCGCTTGGATCGCCACACTGTTCACGGAACCATTAGCGCCAGAAATGAAGGTAGCGTCCAGCGTGCCGTCCGCATTGAGCCGGGCGAGGCGATTGCGAGCGACGCCGCCGACGGAAGTGAAAGAACCTCCGATGACGATTTTCCCGTCCGCCTGGATTGCGAGCGTTTGGCAGGTACTGCCGCTCAAATTTGGATTGAACCCGACGTCCAGAGTTCCGTCGGCATTGATCCGGGCGAGGCGATTGCGCGGAATCACTCCCAGAGAGCTGAAAGCACCGCCAAGAATGATTGCGCCATCGGCTTGCAACGCTGCGGAATAGACGCCGCCGTTCGCGTTGGGATCGAAGCCCAGGTCGAGCGTCCCGTCAGCATTCAGCCGTGCGACACGATTGCGCGTCACCGTCCCCACACTCGTGAACTCCCCGCCGATCACGAGCCTGCCATCAACCTGTTGTGCGACACTGAGAACGGTGCCGTTCGCGTCGGGATTGAAGTCGGTATCCAGCGTCCCGTCGGCGTTGAGCCGGGCGATGCGGTTTCGCGCCACTCCGCCGACAGTGGTGAATTGCCCGCCGATCACGATCTTCCCATCCGATTGCACCACGATGCTCTGCACCACGTTGTTTAGTGCCGGGTTGAAACCGGTATCCAAAGAGCCGTCCGCATGGAGCCGGGCCAGGCGGGGGCGGGCCACTCCGCCCACAGTGGTGAAAGCACCTCCGATGATGATTTCCCCGTTCGTCTGTAATGCCACGCAGTAAACATGGCTGCCGGCATTGGGATTGAAGCTCGGATCGAGCGCGCCTTCCGCAGTCAGCCGTGCCAGGCGATTGCGGGACACTCCTCCCATCGTGGTAAAGGCTCCGCCGACGATGATCCTGCCGTCCCGCTGCACCACGGTGGAATACACGTAGTCGTTGGGAAATGGATCGAACCCCGCGTCCACAGCACCGGGCGCAGCGTGTGTGGAGATAGTTGCAGCCACAAAGAACGCAGCGAGTAGAGCAAACAGCCCGCATCGCAGCCGCTGCAAGGATACGCGGCGCCATGATTCGCTGAAAGTGGGAAGGGAGCCACTCATTTGCGGCGCGCGCCCGTGACGGCTGCAACGAACTCTTCATGATTCAGACAGGCATCGGGACTATTCTTGTCTTGCTCCC
>JANOZA010000781.1:0-26897 GCA_031429155.1 Verrucomicrobiota bacterium
ACCGGCAGCGCGACGACGAACCACACATCCCGCGCGCCAAATAGAAACACGCGTGCCGCCGCCAGCAGGTTCACCGCGCGGCTGTTGGAGAACATCTGGGAGAACTTCGCCTTCCTGCTGGCCTCGCCGATGCCGCCGCGCATCATCAGTGCCGCGCCCAGCAGCGCCGTGAGCACCAGCCCGCCGAGGATGAACAGCGACGGCTGGAATCCCGCCACACTCAGCAGCAGGCCTCCCAGGAAGAAGCCCACGCCTTTGAGCGCGTTCTTGCTGCCGGTGAGAATGGCCACCCACTTATAGAGCCGCCCCTCATTGTCGCCGGCCACCAGTTTCACCGCGCTCTTGCTGCTCATCTTGGTGAGGTCCTTGGCGATGCCGGAGAACGCCTGGCTCGCCATCACCCACGGCACCGTGAGCCACGCGGCGGGCGCAAAGGCCAGCATGGACAGCGCCGCCAGTTGGGTGCCGAGTCCCGCGAACAGCGTCATTTTCAATCCAAACCGCGCCGCGAGCCAGCCGCCCACGAAGTTTGTGATGATGCCGAAGACCTCATAAAACAGAAACAGCGACGCCACCTGCCACGCGGTGTAGCCCTGCTGGTAAAAATGAAACAGCACCAGCATCCGCAGCGCGCCGTCGGTCAGCGTGTCCGCCCAATAGGCGGCAGTGACGCAGAGGTAATTGCGGAGTCCGGGATGCATGGGAGTGAAGTTTTGGCGGGCGGTTTTCAGGAGTCTGGATCGCGCCTCCGGCTGGTCGTCCGACAGCGCCATCTCGCAACGATTTCTTCACAATGGCGGCGCCCCGGAAAGCCGCGCGGCGGGCTGCGGCGGTTCCAGCCCGACGACGATGGGCAGGTGCTCAGCGTCTCCTGAGCCCGTGCCAGCGGCGCTTCCATAAATGAGCCGCCTCGCAAAGGCACGCCCTTGAGCTACGGGATTTCCACCTGGGGCTGCTGGATGAGGATGCGGCGGAAGGTGCGGGGGGCGGTGGCGGGGCCGGTGAGGGGGAGGGGGGCGTTGAGGCCGGGGGTGGCGGTGTTTTCGCGGGTCCAGTTCAGTAGGTTGGTGCTGCTGAGGAGCTGGTAGGTGCGGGTGCTGAGACCGGGCACGGTGAGGGTGGCGGTGGTGGCGTCTTGCGTGGTGCTGGTGAGGTCGAAGACGGAGGCGGCGTTGTTGGGGTCGGTGCCGTGGGACCATTCCCAGCCGCTGTGGATGCCGTCGGCGTCGGGGTCGGCGCATTCGGTGAGCAGGGCGGTCTGGAAGCGGAAGACTTCCGTGTAGGGCAGGGTGGCCTGGCCGGCGATGGTGCCGGTGATGCGAAGCTGGACGCTGGTGGCGCTGGCGGGGATGGTGCCGACGAGCAGGTAGGTGCTGGTCCATTTCACGGCGTCTGCTTTTCGCCCGAGGTTGAATTCATCGGTCAGCGGGCCCGGGCCGCCGTTGAGGAATCCGTCGCCGTTGAGGTCGTAGTCGTGGGTGAGGAGTTCGATCTCGGTGCCGGCGGGGGTGGTGGCGAGGACTTCCACTTTGAGCTGGTCCGCGGCTTCAAATCCGCTGGTGGTGCTGGTGTCGTCCGCGAGCACGGTGAGGGTGAGGCATTTTTCCGTGCCGGGGGTGAGGGCCACGGCATCGGTGGTGAGCACGGCGGTGCCCGGGTCCATGGTCAGTTCCTCAAGGCCGGTCTGGCGGTAGAGGGCGGGCGGGCTGGTGATCTGGAGATAGCCGGGGCTGCCGCCGAGCTGCACGCGGCCCAGCACGCCGGGCAGGGTGACGGTGGCGGTGGTGACGCAGGGGGCAGTGGTGTCCTGAATGGAGAGGACGAGCGCGGGGGTGAAGTTCGTCAGGGCAATGCCGGTGAACTGCAGCGATGCGCCGTAAGTTCCGGTCTGCGGGAATCCTGCCGGTGCGGTGATCTGCCAGCCGGTGAGCGAGCCGAGGCCGTTGACGCTGAGCTTGAAGTCCACGGTGTCTGCGGAGCCGTCGGCGTTCACACCGGGGTGGCGGATGACATCGCTGACGACGGCCGAGATGGCGCAGAGTTCCTCGGTGAAGGTGAGCGAGACGTCATCAATGGCCTGGTGGCCGTCGGTGACGGCGGCTTCGTTGGCATCGGTCCACTTCACGGTGATGTATTGGCCGGGGAGGACGAGCGGGCCGGTGCCGACGGCGGGGGAAAAGTCCACGGTGCTGCGGTTGGCGGCGGCATTGCCATCGCGGGCGGCGTTCACCGTGGTGCTGGAGACGGCGGTATTGGCCCCGGCGGGGAAGGCGGTGAAGCCCGCACCGGCGGCGGCGGTGGCGGCGCTGGCACCGGAGGCGATGCTGGGCAGGGGGGTATCGCTCACGGCGTAGAAGGTGGTGACGTTTTCTGGTGTGCTGGCCGCGCTGCCGCTGCGCCAGAGTTCCTCCGCATACCGGAGCCGGGTGAGCCGCACGGGGTAGAGGCCGGTATTCCGCATGACGAGGGCGTAGGAGATGTTGGCGAAGTTCCCCGTGCTGGTGGCCTTGGAGCCGAGGGCACGGTCCGTGGGAGCTGCCGTGGAGCCGCAGTTGATGAGGCCGCTGAGGGCGGCTGTGCCGCTGCTGGGCTGGAAGGTGCCGCTGGCGGTGGTGCCGTTGTTGATCTGGGCATACCAGCCGGGCACGGTGCTGTTATCCACCCACGGGGCGGTGGCGGTGCCTGCGCCGTCGAAGTTCTGCGTGATGAGAGCCGAGCCGGTGCCGGTGCCGTTCGCGGTGATGAGGACGCTGGTCCCGGTGGTCGCGGCGGTGGTGGTGATGCGGAAATAGTATGGGGCGCTGCTGTCCACGCCGCCATTCGCCGTGCCGCTGTTGTCATGGAGCACGACGATCACGCTGGCATTACCGCTGGTGGCGGGGTTCGGGGTGAAGGTGAGGGTGCCCACGGCATCCACGGCGGGCGGGGTGGTGAAGAGGCCGGGATTGTCCGTGGTGACGGTGAAGCTCAGCGGCTGCGCGGATTCGTTCGCGGGGCCGGCGGACATGGCGGTGGCCCAGTTGGCGGTTGTCTGCGCTCCGGCGGTGGCGGGGAGGATCAGGTTGCGCCCGTTACTGGTGAAGGACGGCGCGTCATTCACGGAGAGCACGGTGTAGAGGAAGGTCTCGGTCACGGCCACCTCGTCCACGGTGGTGGAGACGGTGACGGTGGCCGTGCCGTTGGCATTCGCCGCCAGGGCGGGCAGGGTGAGCGTGCGGCTGGAGCAGCCGGTGCCGGCGATGGTGAGGCTGGCATTGGGCAGGAAGGTTTGGTTGCTGGAAGTGGCCGTGATGACCGGCACGGTGCTCTGCCGGGCGGGATCGCCCACGGTGAAGGCGATGGGGCCCACGGCGGCGGAGTCTTCCAGCACGGTGAGGTCCGGCAGGTCGCTGAGGGCGGGGACGATGTTGAGGAAGTAGGTGCCGCGCCTGGTGGTTCTTAAGCCATCCACGACAATGCGGTAGGTCGTGCCGGCGGTGGCGGAGAAGACGAGGCGGCTGGTGCCGCTCCCGCCGCTTTGGTCGTCCGAGGCCAGACTGGTGAGGGCATTGAGGGCGGAGCCGGAGAAGACGGCGAGCACGGTGTCGAAGGTGCTGCCCCGGGTGTCCACGATGTAGCGTCCGGCGGATGGGGCCGTCCAGGTGTGCCAGACGGTGCCACTGGCGGCATCGCCACTGGCGGACCATGCATCCGGCTCGCCGGGCTCGGCGGTGGCACCCAGATTCGTGCCGGAAGTGGTCACGCTGGGGGCCGAGCCGAGACTGGTGGCGCCGGCGAAGGCGTCGTTGGCGGGAGGAGTCGGAGGAGTCGGAGGAGTCGGAGGAGGGCCGAGGTTCAGGCGGATGGTGCCTTCGCCGCCAAGCCATCCAGAGACTTGGAGGCGATAGACCGTGCCCGGCACGGCGGTGAAGGTCAGCAGTGAGGTGTTATTGCCACCGCCCTGGTCATCCAGGGCCACTTGAGTGAGCGAGCCGAAAGCGCTGCCGGCGAGCACGGCCAGCACGGTATCGAAGGAACTGCCGTTGGTATCCACGCGGACGCTGCCGGAGGCTGGGGCGGTCCATGTCCACCAGACGGATTTGGTGCGGCCACCTGTGGCCGGTTCGCCAGCCTCCATGGTGGCGCCCGCATTGCAGGAAACCGCTGTGGCGGTGGCCCCGCTCAGGGGGAAGGCGGAGGCGAAGTCGTCATTCACCGGCCTGCTGAGGCCGGGAGCGCGGGCCAGCGGGATGGCCGCAGCCACGGTCTGCGGAGTGCCGCCGACGAGGCTGAAGCGCACGGCATCGTATGTGGTGCGCCGCCCCGGAGCCGCCCACACGCCCAGATAGGCGCCGCCGCCGATTTCATTGTAGATCACCTCGATCTGGTAGGTGCCGCTGGCGAGGAACACCTGGCCAAAGGCATCCTCACAGCAGCCGGGAGCGGCGAATCCATCCGGGAGCGGAGTGGCTCCGGCCCCGCCGGAGACCGTCCAGCCGCGGGTATTCAGGATGCGGAAGCGCACGCCGTCATCGCCCAGCACATTGAAGGTGTAGTCGCCGCTGGTGGGAATGGTGATGGTGGCGCGGGCCCCGACGGCGAAGTTGTTTTCATCCGCTGCCGTGTTTCCGGGGAACGGCACCTGGGTCAGCCCGTGGCCGCCGCCGCCGACTTCCGGGTCGGCGTAGTTGATGGTGGGGACGGTGTTCGTGGTGGTGGTGTTCGGGATGGTCTCGCCGCACCATGAGCGGACCACTTGATCGAGGGCCGTCTCATAGCTGTTCGCGCCGTTGTAGATGGTGGTCACCGTCCACGCGGCGGCGGAGAGCGTGCCCACCGTCTGCGTCACGGCCGCGCCCGTTTCGCCCAGCAGGCGGAAATTCCCATCCACCGCCGTGCGGGCACCGCGGGCGAGGAAGACCTCGCACTGCGAACCGGAGCCCCGTTCCCATGAGAGAAACTCCACGCCGTAGGTGCCGGGAAGGAGGTGCACGACGCCGAGGGTGTCCGCATTCCCCGTGGGGGCATCGAAGGTGAGGGTATTCCCACTGTGGGCCGGGTCGGCGGGGTTGTCCGTGTTCAGCCGGGTGCTGCTGGTGAAGGCGGGATTCGCGCCGCCATTGGCAGCAAAGAGCCGCAGCCGCGCGCCGTCGTCGCTGGAGAAGCCGAAGGTGTAGTCGTCCTCCGCAGTGATGGTGATGTAAGAGCGGGCGAGCAGGGCGAAGTCGTTGTCATCGCCATCCACGAGGCCCTGCGCGGTGCGGTTGTCGGCGGGGTAGGCAGTGTCGTTGGGAAAAAAGGCACTGGAGCCGGGCAGGCCCGGGTCCACGAAGTTGATGACGCCCGCCGTGGAGACGAGTTCCAGCGCCGCCGGGTCGGCCAGGGCGGCATCGGCATCGGCATGGGACTGGATGAGCGTGGCGATATTGGAACGCCACACCTCCCGCACCTCCCACGCGCAGTCCGCCTGGAGGGCCGCCTCCGCCGCACCGATGTCCACCCGCCCCCACTGCCGCCGGGCGATGCCGCGCTGGTCCGTAGTGAGGGTGCTGCTGACGATACGGTCCCGCGCCGGGCTGCCGGGCAGCGGGAGCATGGTGCGGGTGGGGCCGCCGTTGTTGGCCAGCGGGCCGAGTTTGGCAGAGCCGACAGCAACGGTGGTGCCAGCAGAGAGACCGCTGGCGGTGAGGTCGCTCAGGAGATTCACTCCGTTGGTGGTGGGTATGCCGGCATCCATCGCCAGATCAGGCCCCACGCCGGTGGCGGTGTTGCCGGCGATGATGGTGTTGGTCAGTGTGAGCGTGCCGTTGACCAGATTGACGCCACCGCCCTTCAACGCGGCAGTGTTCCCCGAGATCGTGCAGTGGCTCAACTGGAGCGAACCGCTTAAGGTGTTGAAGATCGCCCCGCCATTGCCGCCTGTGGATTGGTTGCCGGAAATGGTGCAGGAGGTCAGCGTCAGACTGCCGCCATTGCGCAGAGCCCCGCCGCTGAGGGTAGAGGTATTGCCGCTAAGGGTGCAGGTCTCCATCGTGAGGGTGGCCAGGTTTTGGATGGCACCGCCTGCGCCGTTCACGCCACTGCCTCCGGCGTCACCGCCGGTGAAGGTGAGGCTTTTCAAATGGGCTGAGCCTGCGGAAATGGTGAAGATACGGTTCGTGCCCGCACCGCCATCAATGGTCACGCCTGCGGCGATGCCCGAGGCATCAATGGCCACGCCGTCAGGGTCGTTGATCACGAGTTCTGCCGTGAGCGTGATGACGTCCGCGGCTTCGCCATTAAAGACGGTGGGCGAAAACGAGATCACATTCGGCCCCGCAGCAGCCGCGGCATCGGTGAGAAGCTGCGGCAGCGAGCCGGCGCCGGTGAGCGCGGGGGTGGTGACGATCATGGTATCCGCCACCGTGGGGTTCAGGCCGTAGGCGAGTTCCGAGGCGTGCGAGAGGCCATCGGCGTCGGAATCCGCGGCTGCGCTCGTGAAGGTGGTGAGGTTCGCGGCGTAGCGGAGTTCCCATTTGTCCGGCAGCCCGTCGCCGTCCGAGTCCGGCGGCAGCGCGGAGACAGCGGTGGGGGACTGGGATTGGAGCAGCGTCACGTCCAGCGCACTGAGCGCACCGGTATAGACCGCGAATTCGTCCATGTCGCCGTCCACGGCAGTGGTGAGCAGCTTATTGTTGCCGATGAAGAGTTCGGTCATGGCCCGGGCGATGGTGACGGCACCCGTGCCGGAGGCGAGGAGGGAGCCATTGCGATACATGCGCTTGTCCGTGCCATCCTTTACGAAGGCAAAGTGCTGCCAGTTCGTCCACGTCACGCCGGTAGTGGCCATCTGGAGACGCCTCGGGGGATCGCAGCAGCCGGCGGTGTCGAAGTAGATCGTCTGATCGCTCCAGGGGGCGTGGGCTGAGAAGTTCCGGGTGTCCGCCGGCAACATCACAGGAGCATCAAAGTGGAAGGCCGTGGAATCGCGCGGGTTTTGCTTCACCCAGAAGGCGACGCTCATTTTATCCTGCGCCGCCATGCTGGTGAGGTAGGCGGCCTCGGAAGTGCCCGTGACCTGGAGCCGCTGCTGCGCGGTGCCAAAGCGCACCGAGCGGTCGCCGGTGAAGCCGGATTTCCCCGTGCCGTCCGCCCTGACCACGGCCCCGCCCAGCACCCGGGCCGGCAGACCCGCCCGGCGGTCCACCAGCACGCCATTCACGGGAGGGGCATTGAAATCCCAGTAAGCCGCCAGCTCCGGCGCATCCACCACCGTGATGGTGAAGGACCATGTATTGGAGGAGGCATCGGCATAGGCCATGCCACTGTAGGTCCCGGCGTTCAGCGGATAAGGCGTGCCGCCATTGATGCCCAGAAAAGGAGCCGTGCCCGCACCGGTGAGGGTCTCCAGATTGAAACTGCACCCCACGCTGACGGGTTGCCCGGCGGTGTTCGTCTTCGTGACCTGCGAGATGCGTTTCCCCGGCGGCACGACGACGCGGAAGTTGTCCTGCTGATCGGAGGGGTTCGTGGCTGTGCCGGAGATGGTATTGGTCCCCGGGTCCAGCGTGTAGGTGAAGGTGCCGATGTTCGCGGCATCATGGAACTGCGGGAAGTCCGCGGACTCCGTGACAGTGATGGCCCGGGCCAGAGGGGCCGTGAGGCACAGCAGGGCGAGGGTGAGGTGGCGGATGTTCATGGGTGTGTGTGTGTTGAGAGCGGGCTGTCTGCCGGGGAATGCAGCGCTGTCGCTTCCCATTTCGCAGAATGAGGCTTCGCGTTTCGGAGCATTTTCGGCAGCCGGGAAATTCCGGGCTGCATCTTACTTGCGCCGTTTCCTGGCCAATCCGGCAAAATTTCTGAAAAAAGTTTCATCGGAGGCGATGCCCGCAAGTTCTGCCCCGCCGTGGCGCGGTTGGTCTGCCCAGGCGGGGTGAGGCAGCGGGGTCGCGACCATGCTGAAATGGGGGCTTCCAACTTCCCTCTGTTTCGGCGGAGCCGGAACCAATAAGGAGGACGGGGAGCACACGCGCCTTCGCTGGAAGCCTTGCGGCAAATTCCCGGCGCGGCGGGCTACGGCAGTGCCAGCTCGACGACGATGGGCAGGTGATCGGAGGCGGCTTCGAGCCTGGTCTTCCACTCTGCATCGCCTGGAAATGCCTCCAGTGCGCTGATGGCGCGGCGGACTTTCCAAGGGCCGGCAGCGAAGACGTGATCAATGGCCGAGCGCGATGCGATGGCGGGCCATGTCGCAGGGGCGCGGCCTTCGGGCCAGGTGAGCGCCCATTTGCCGGCGAGATTTTTCAGCGGCGCGGAGGCCGGCTCGGCGTTGAAATCACCGCGAGCAGCGAGGGCGGCGCGGCGGGATCGGGGAAAAGTTCGAGGAGCTTCGCAGTCTGCATGAGACGGTCGTCATCTGCGTCCTGATGGTCGAGGTGCGTGGCGATGAAGCGTAATTGCGGCGCGTCTGCGGCGTCATGCAGGCGGCAGAGCAGCTCCAGCGCGGCGCGCGGTTCGCTCGCCGCCCGCGCCGGCAGCGCGTGCTCTTTGTGTGAGGGGACCGGCAGACGCGTGAGCACGGCTTCACCGTAGCTGCCGCCGCTGAACGGCATCGCCCCGGCGAAGAAGGCGCGCATGCCCGTGAGCATCGCCAGCTCCGCCGGCAGGTCGCGCCCGCGGAACCGCTGCGTGCGCACGTCCACTTCCTGGAGCGCGACGAGATCGGCGTTCAGTGAGCGGAGGACTTCGGCGACGCGTTTGAGGTCATGTGCGCCGTCGGGATTGCGGCCGCCGAGCACGTTGTACGACACCACCCGCAGCCCGCCCTTTGCCCTGTCCGCGGGTGGAAGAAACCGCGCGTCCTTTTTCAAATCATCGCGCAGCGCGGCGGGCCGGTCGGTGGTGATGGCCTGCACGCCCGCTGCCGCGAGCCGCCGCGCGGTGTCCGCATCATTCACCGTCCACACCAGCAGCTTCAGCCCGGAGTCCTGCACGTGCTTCACAAACGCCGCATCCATTGGCCACCCGTGGTGGAGATTGAGTCCGTCGAATTACGCCTCCTTCGCTTTCACGATGAGCGGCTCGAGTCGTGGCGGCTGGCCGGTCTTTTTGTCCACGCTCGAGCCGGAGAGTAAATAATGCTCCAGCGCGGGCAGCGCCTTTTTGGACGCCGCGAGGGCCTCGTGGCGGAAGCTGATGATGCAGGTCTCCGCCGCCGGACGCCCCGCAGCGCGCAGCACGCGGCCTAGCTCCGGCACGATCTCCGGCCCGCACTTCAACTCGAGGATGGCGCGCTTTCCCGCCGGGATGGTCGCGAGCACCTCTTCCAGCGCCGGCACGCGCTCGCCGCGAAACGCCTCGCCCTTCCATGTGCCCACATAGAGCTGGCGCGCCTCGTCCAGCGTGAGGCTGGAAATTTTCCGCTCCGTGCCGTCGAACCGCCTGGTCGTGGCGTCGTGAAAGACAATGATCCTGCCGTCCCTGGAGAGCCACAAATCCAGTTCGATGGCATCCGCTCCCTGCGCCCATGCGAGCTTCATGGCGGCGAGCGTGTTCTCCGGCGCATCGGCGGAGGCACCGCGATGGGCGATGATTTCCAAACTCCGCGCCGGCACGACAGCGAGGAGGGCGAACAGCAAAATGAAGGCGAAGCAGCGCATAAAAATGACCGGCCCTTTCGAGCAGGAGCGCCGCAGTGAGAAGCGCGACGTTGCACCAAACTTCGCGCTACATGCATGACAGGAATTACTCCTCCACCAGCCGGTAGCCGATGCCTGGCTCATTGACGATGCGCGGCGGTCCGTCGCCGAGCTTGCGGCGCAGGTGGCTGATGTGAACGCGCAGGCCCTCCGCGGGATCGCTCGCCTGCGCCGGCCAGACGGCGCGGATGATTTGGCTCTGCGTGACGATGCAGCCGGAGTGTTCGGCGAGAGGCATTGGTTGGCTGGGCGAAGCTCGAGGTTAAGTCGGGACATTTACCTGCCGCCCCGGCATACTGACAATCGCTTCGTACGCTAAGTGGTTTTCACATAAAACACCCCGCGTCCCTTGCCGCGGGCCTCCACCAGCCCGGCGGTGATGAGTTCCGCGAACTTCGCCTTCAGGGTGGAGCGGTTCGCGCCGGTGAGGGCGACGGCTTCGGCGTTGGTGAGGGTTTCGCGGGTCTCGAAGAGTGCGGCGAGCTGGCGGGCCAGCGGGGAAAGTTGCGGGCGGCTGGTGTCGAGGCGCTGCTGGAGGCGGGTGATTTGCTGGCGGATGCTGCGGAGGAAAAAAAGCAGCCATGCGGGCCAGTCCGCCATGCCTTCGCGCCATGTGGTCTGGGTGCGGCGGAGGGCGAGGTAGTAGGCTTCTTTGTTTTGCTCGATGATGCTCTCCAGCGAACTGTAGGGGACGTGGCTGTAGCCGGCGCGGAGCAGCAGAAGGGTGGTGAGGATACGGGAGAGGCGGCCATTGCCATCCTGAAAGGGATGCACGGCGAGGAAGACGACGGTGAATATGCCGATGCGCAGGAGCGGGTGCAGACCGGTATCGGCCTCAGCGCGGCGGTGCCAGTCGAGCAGCGCGTCCATGTGCGCCGGGGTGTCGAAGGGGCTGGACGTCTCGAAGACGATGCCCAATTCGCGGCCATCGGCAGCGAAGGCGGCGACGTGGTTCGGCAGCGTCTTCCATTCTCCGCGGTGCCGTTCGTCTTTGGTGCTGTGCTGCAGGAGGTCGCGGTGAAGCTGGCGCAGTAGGTTCGCGTTGACCGGAATCTGATTGGCATGGGCGAAGACCTGCTCCATCACGAAGGCGTAGCCGGCTACTTCCTGTTCATCGCGGGAGGCGAAGGACTTCGTTTCGAGGCGTCCCAGCAGGGCCTCCACTTCGCGGTCGGTGAGACGCGAGCCTTCGATGCGGGTGGAAGAGCCGATGCTTTCAATGGTGGCGACGCGGCGCAGTCCCTGGAGCCGGTCGGGCGTGAGGGATTGCCAAGCGCGCCAGTGACCTTTGAATTCATCAATCTCACTGACGAGCCGGAGTAGCTCGGGACAGATGGGGATGGTTTCAGGCAAAGGAGGCAGCATGGGGGAACTTCGGGCTCGATGGCCCGTTTTCCAGTCCAATTTGGTCCATTTCAGTCCGATGCAGTCCATTTCCGGCCAATCCAGCGGCTTGGCGCGCAGTTCAGATCTCCACCTGCTGGCCGAGTTCGATGACGCGGCAACGCCAGCGACAGCACCGCCGCCAGCGCGAGAAAGCCGGCGGAGCTCCAGAGGCAGAAGGCGAGCCCCCGCACCGGACTTTGCGCCAGGCCATATTGATAAAGTGCGCCGGAAAGGATGGTGCCGGCGAGGCGTCCGCAGGCATTGGCCATGTAGTAAAAGCCCACATCCATCGCCACCTTCTTGCTGTCGGCATAGTTGAGGATGAGAAAGGAATGCACGGAGGAGTTGAGCGCGAAGATGAGGCCGAACAGGATGAGACCGCCGGGCACGGCGACCGCCGGGGCCATGCCGGCTTCCAGCGCGACTGCGATGGCGGCGGGGATAACTGTGAGAACGGTGGCCAGTTTGAACGCCGTGCGTCCGTTGGGCGCATGGCCGTCCTGTTTGCTGCGAAGGAGCGCGGGCGTGGCCGCCTGGACGAGGCCATAGCCGATGATCCAGCACGCCATGAAGCCGCCCGTCTGCCAAAACTTCCAGCCCAGGGCTGACGACAGAAACACCGGCAGTGCGACTACAAACCACACGTCCCGCGCCCCGAACAGAAAGATGCGGGCGGCCGCAAGAAGGTTGATCGCGCGGCTGGCAGAGAACAGGTGCGTGAACTTCGCTTTGCTGTTCGCCGTGCCGAGACCGCCGCGCATGAAGATCGCCGCGCCGATGAGCGCCGTCAGCACGAGGCCGCCGAGGATGAAGAGCGACGGCTGGAATCCGGCGACCGAGAGCAGCAATCCTCCGAGGAAGAATCCCACTCCCTTGAGCACATTCTTGCTGCCGGTGAGAATGGCCACCCACTTATAAAGCCGCGACTGACTGTCGCCGGCCACCACCTTCACGGCGCTCTTGCTGCTCATCTTCGTCAGGTCTTTGGCGATGCCGGAGAACGCCTGGCTGATCATGACCCACGTCACCGTGAGCCATGCCACGGGAGCGAAGGCCAGGATCGAGATGGCGGCCAACTGCGTGGCGAGGCCCATGAAGAGCGTGGTCTTCAGCCCCAGCCGGGCGCCGAGCCATCCGCCAAACAGATTCGTGATGATGCCGAAGACTTCGTAAAACAGGAACAGCGAGGCCACCGCCAGCGCGCTGTAGCCCTTATCGTAGAAGTAAAAGAGCACCAGCATCCGCAGCGCCCCGTCTGTCAGGGTATCCGCCCAGTAGGCCGCCGTCACGCAGATGTAATTGCGCAGCCCTGTCTTCGCTGGAGCATCACTCATGGCAGTAACCGCGCGACTTTGCGCGTCAGTTCCGCGTAACGGTTGGCGTAGCCCCACTCGTTGTCATACCACGCGAGGATTTTCACCTGCGTGCCGTTTGTCACCATTGTGCTGAGCGCGTCAATGATGGAGCTGCGGGGGTCGTTGAGATAATCTATCGAAACGAGCGGGCGCTCCTCGTAGCCGAGGATGCCGGCCAGCGGTCCATCGGCGGCTTGCTTCAGCAGCGCATTCACTTCCGCCACGGTGGTGGGCCGCTGCACTTCAAAAACACAATCCGTCAGCGACGCATTGAGCAGCGGCACGCGCACCGCAACGCCATCGAGGCGTCCGACCAGTTCCGGAAAGATCATGCCGATGGCCGTCGCCGAGCCGGTGGACGTGGGCACGAGCGAAAGGCTGCACGCCCGCGCGCGCCGCAGGTCTTTGTGCGGCGTGTCCAGGATGCTCTGCGTGTTCGTGATGTCGTGAATGGTGGTGATCATCCCGTGCTTTATCCCCAGGCCTTCATGGATGACCTTCACCACGGGTGCGAGGCAGTTGGTGGTGCAGGAGGCGGCGGTCAGGATGTTATGTCTGGCCGGATCGTATTCACTTTCATTCACGCCCATCACGATATTGACCGCGCCCTGCTTCACCGGCGCAGCGACGATGACCTTTTTCACCCCGGCCTTAAAGTAGGCCTCCAGCGTCTCCGGCGTGCGGTGCTTGCCGGTGGCATCCATCACGATGTCCACGCCCATTTCCTGCCAAGACGCTGCGGCGGGGTCCTTATGAGACGAATACGAGAGGCGTTTTCCGTCCACGATGACGGCACTGTCCTCCGCGTGGCATTCGCGGCCCCAGCGGCCATGCAGGGAGTCGAAGTATAACAGGTGCGCGGCGCACGCCGCATCCCCGCCGGTCTCGTTGAGGTGAACAAACTCGACCTCTGGCTGATTCCATGCGGCGCGAAGGGCGAGGCGGCCCATGCGTCCGAATCCATTGATGGCGATACGTGCAGGCATAAGTAAAACGTGAGGGATATTACTTTCCGCCGCCGCAGCAGGATGATTCCGCGGGCGCGCCGGGTTTCGGCAGACACTTGTCTTTGGCGAGGCAGTCAGTGTGCTTGGAGGCTAGTTGCAGCACCACGCTGTCGCCCGCCACGTCACCGCTTTGGATGCGAAATTGCGTTAGTTCAAAGTTCTCGTACTCGATCTCCACGGGGAATTCCCCCGCATCTTGCGGCAGCATGCCTGTCGTTGCTTTCGCCAGGATGCCCAACAGCTTGCCGGCCTCCAGACGGTGGTCCTCGTCCTCACCCACCCATGCCTGGAGCTGGACGATGTTTGACTGATGGTAACGTCCCCCGCAGTCAATGAAGTGCTTGTTTACATAGCCCACTTCAGTGATGTGAAAGGCCACCGGGACTTCGCCGCCGCCGGGCAGCAGCATTTGGAAAGTCTTGTCCTGATGGCGGGTGAGCAGCGCGGTGAAGTCAGTTAGTTTCATGGTATGGGGTGTGGTTTGGATCACGGGAAAAAGTCAGCAGCAGACGGCGGGGGCGTCTTTGCGCACCGGCGGGATGGGACGGCGGCGCGGGCTTTTGCAGTCCGTCTGGCCTCGCAGGGCCACTCGCTCCGCGGTCCGTTTGCGGTCTTCGGCAAACTGCGGATCCGCCGCCAGCGAGGCCGCGAAGTGCTGCTGCAACATTTCAAAGAGCGGCCGCATCGCGGGCGACAGACTATAGAACGCCCACTTGTCCCGCCGCTCCACTACCAACAGCCCCGACGCGCGCATTGTCGCCAGATGACTGGAGAGGGTGCTCTGCGCCAGACGCAGTCCGTCTTCCAGTTCGCAGACGCAGAGCGTCCGCTCTGCGACGAGCGTGGCGATGCGCCAGCGGGTTTGGTCGGCGAGGGCGTAGGAGAAGGAGATGGCTTCCAGCATGGGCGATGTCATATCGAGAACATTCGATGCGGCAAGTGACAATATAAATACCGGGAGGTCTTGGACTATTCCGAACGCCTGCCGACTTCGCGTCCCCGCGTTTTGCACCGGGAACCACGCGCCCCTTCCCGTCCGGCACCCCTTCCACCCCGGGAAAGCGCCTGCTTCCCTCCCCGGGACGCCCCGCAGGGGCAAAAGCAGATGGCCGCAGCGGGTGCGACGGCGAAATCATGTCCCAGGAAGGTGACCCCGGCTTCCAGCCGGTGTGTGACCGGGGGCATCCCTGCCCCACCGGTGGTGAGCCTTCAAGGCCCCGTGGATCAGGATGTCCCCCTGTCGGACCGACCGCAAGCCGGCGGCTGCGCACTGGCAGGATGCCAGTGTCACCTGATTTGGCGGTCACACGTTTCAGGTTCCTGGCCACGGTGACATCAGTGGCGGTGCCGGGCGGAGTGCCGATGCGGTCACTGCTGGTGCCCGCCATGAATGAGGGGCGGCGTTCCGTTTCATTGAGCAGGCGCCAGTAGAGGGTCGGGTTGATGTCGCCGGCGAGGGGATTGTATTCCACGCCGACGGACGGATTGTCGCGCAAAGCGCAGGCGAGGTTGTTGCGCCACGGAATCCGTCAGGGTGCGGATGCGTTTTGATGTCCCACCGCGGCGTGCTCCTGCATGGTGCGCAGACGCTGCCAGGCGGCGAAGGCCTGAGCGCCGATGCGGGCGCGGAGCCGGAGATCGGCGGTGCGCTGGGTATCGAGCCACTTTTCGCGGTACCCCGGCGTCGCCGGGTCCGCCGTTTCACCGCCGAGGGCGGCGATGAACTGGTCCTGGACTTCCTCGACGGCGAGCGCCTGCGCGGGCTCGAACTGCATGCCCGCCGGGAACTCACGGAAGGCCAGCGGCAGCACGGGGTGTTGGTCAGGCCGGTGGCGCGGCGTGCGGACGGATGCAGGAGGCGCCATCGCCGGGGCCGCTGGCCGGGCCTTCTGCGACTGGGCATGATAGTGAGCGACATCACCCGGGCCGCCTGTTCCGGTGTGATGGTCAGGCACCGCCTGCCGCGTTGGGGTCGCTCGTGACTCCACCGCGAAACGGGAAACGGTCGCAGGATTAGAACGGCGGTGCCGTGGCGAAGCCTCACTCTCCGCGGTGCAGAGCCATACCGTGAAGGCGGCGACGGCGGCGGCGATCAGCAGTGCGGCGGTGCTTCCGGCATTCATAATGGAAAGGGAAAAAGCGCTGCGGGTGGTTGCCCACCCGCAGTGCCAGTTGTGTTGCGAGGATGCCTCGGGATCAGATCAGAGTCAGAGTGGCGTCACATCGCCGCCTTCCACCGTGCGCTCTACTTGCATCGTGCCCACGAGAATGCCGGCGGTGGCGGCGTCCACATCCCTGATTTGCGTGGCAATTTGTTCTGCGATCGCCGACTGAGCGTACCCGTTGCGGTAGTAGAGCAACTGGTAGGACCAGAACGTGTAAGCGCCTGTGCGCACGTTGTCAGGAGTGTAGGGCACGCCATTCCATCTCAGTGAGGCGCCGTTACTGAACGAGATGGTGGGAGCGACGGTGTATCCGGAACCGGCGTTCGTTACGATGATGCCGGTAACCACGCCTGTGGGGCCAAGAACCACCGTGCCCGTAGCCGTGACGCCGGAAGGCGGTGCCGTAAACGTGACGACGGTATCAACGCCGTAGTTGTCGCCCCCGGTAGTGATCGTGGTGCCGTTAACGGAACCGGCGCTGATGGTGGCAGTCGCTGCCGCCGGAGTGGCGCTGGGAATGATCGCCGCCGCGTCCGTGACGCCCGCATAACCGACGAGGTAGCCGGGTTTGGTAGGGAAGCTGGCGGTGCCGGCAGTATTCATCGCGGTGACCAGGTTGTTGGAGGATGGATAGCCGGTGTGGCCCGCAGGATACGGGGGATTGGCGGGCCAGAGCGTGAGGGCACTGGCATCCACGCGGTACTGCTCGCAGTTCGAATTGGTCCCGAAGAGGCAGTCCGCGAAGGTGACCGTACGCGTGCCGGACAATTCGTCGCGTCCGCAGGCGTAAACCCTGATGGTGTCCGCCGCGTTCCCGCTGAAAAAGGAAAGCTTGAGACCGCCGCTCAGGAGGTTGGTCGCCAGCCAGGGGTTCATGTTACGCAGCTTGTTGGGAGCCCCCTTGTTGCGCATCCACTGAAACGGAAGCACCGCCACAATGGAGCCGGTGAGTTCCGGGGACGGATAATTGGTCGTACTCTGGAAGGAGTCGGCCATGGTGACATCCCCTGTCGTTCCGGCATCGTAAGGGCCGTTGTTTTCCCCAAAACGACCGGCGATCGTGGTCGGGACATCGGCTTCCGTACTGCTCAGCCACGCGAGGGCGGCTGGGTCGTTGTTGATGTTTTCCACCAGATTCTGAATGCCGCCGGTGGAACCGCCGAAGGACACCTTGATGATGACGTTCGTCTCGGGTGATGTCGGTTCGGTGAGAACTTCCTTGGTGGTGCCCTTGTAGATCGCCTGATTGGAGGTGGCGAATGCAGCGGCTGAAGCAGCGGAGTAAGCGTAGGTGAAGCCGGGCTTGAGGATGTTGCGGATGGCATTGTGCGTCGAACTGCGGAATGCAGTGGATCCTGTGATGCGGATGGTTACCTGCGAGTAAGCGTTGCCGGTAAAGGCGACAGCAGCGAGCGCGAGCAACGTGAGATTTTTCTTGTTCATGATGTGTGTTTTGGTTGGGTTGGATGGAATGACGGAATAGTTAGGATGAGGGGATCAGGCCGTGGCGGAGCGGCGGCGGCGCGCCACGAGGGCGAGACCCGAAAAGGCGAAAGTCAGCGCGGTGGCCGGCTCCGGGATGGGGGCGAACACCGACGGGTTATTGCTGAACACGAGTTGGCCGTTCGGGTTCAGACCAAAGGCACCGAGCCGGGTGCCGGCTCCGGAATCGGGACGCAATTCAAACAACTCGACCACCAAGTATGGATTGGTGCCGTCGTAGATCGCGGGAATCGTTGGGAAGCTGGAAAACAAGGCCCGTACTCTGGGCGTCCAGCGGCTGAAGCTTTGCCCCGCAGAACCGTTCTCTTGAACGGTCCAACTGCCCCCCAAATTGTTGGCAATGACGGTGGAGTCGAGGCTGTTCGCGGTGGGGGAACCATTGCTCAGAGATCCCGGAGCGCCGCTGTACATCGTGGTGATGCGCCCCCCGGCATTCTGCTGTCCGTCTGCGCTGCCAGCATTCCACGGCGTCACCGGCGTGCCTGGAGTGGCCTCCGGCCTTGAAGCCCAAAGAGTCCGCGCCGGATAGCCATTAAAATCCGCCGAACCAACGGCACCCACGATCCCGAAGGAAAGTGTGGTGTTGTCGTCCCACGCCGCACCGTAGGTGGACACGAGGTCGAGGGAGTTTAGTTGTGTCACCACAAAGCTGGTGTTGGGAGCGAGGCCGGCATAGAGCGAGGGCTGCCCAAGGTTAACTTCAAGATTGAGGCCGCTGCCCTGGCCGCCGGTTGCGCGGAAACCAAGCACGAGGTCAGCAAAGCCCGCAGTAATGGCGTGTGCGCTGCCCGTGAGAAGCAAGGCGCCAGCCAAACCGGCGAGGCGGAGGATCATATTAGCTTTTATTTTCATTTGTGTGTTGAGGATTGTTGCGTGGAGGTGTGGTGTTTGACGGTCCTGCCGCCGGGGCTCCCTGTTTCTTTTAGAAGCCCGCAGCACCCTACTCATTTGTAACTCTCCCCGCCATAAATGAGTGGCTACACTTCCGACACTTACGGCATTGTCACACAAGAACCGGTGTCACATGACATGGATTGAAATGCTAGTTAATCTTTTTTATTTGATAGAATCCCCTGGGCTGCGGCGGATTACTGTCCAGAAACGTCAGCACTCCGGCCACCGGTGACTGCGTCAGGAGGGTTGTCCAACTGAGAGCGGCAAGCGTGGTGGAGCGCTCAAGGGTGTAATTGCCGGCAGGTGCGCCCGTCAGGCTGACGGTGACGGTTCCCCCCGCGTTGAGGGTGATAGCAGGGCTGCCCAGCACCACTGGCGCGCTGGGGGGAGCAAAGACCGAAATACTGGTGCTGAACACCAACTTGCCCGCATTGTTGAGTCCAATACCGCCGAGCCGGGTGGACGCCCCAGAGCCGGGACGGATATCATACAAATCCAGGACTTTGTAACCGGTGCCATCGTAGGCTGAGCCGGCGGTGGGAAAATTATTACCTGTCTGCGTAACGGTGGGTGTGAACCGGCGGAAGCTTTGGTTCGCCACCAGATCCTCCTGGGCCGTCCAGCTTCCGGAAGTCGCCGACGGGGTCTTAACGGTGAATACACTGTTGGCGGTGGCCGTGAAATTGACCATACTGCCGGGCGCTCCCGCGTACATCGTGCCGATCGCAACTGAGGCATTTTGCAGCCCGTCCTCACTGCCTCGCGTCCATGCTGTCGATGCCGTGCCGGGGGTGGCTTCCGGCTTCGAGGCCCATATCGTTCTGGCGGGAACCCCTCCCACTGCTTCGCTGCCCATGGATCCGACTACGCCCCACTCAAGATCGGCACGCGTGTTCCAATTGCTGCCATAGGTGTCAACCAGATCCTGAACAGAGAGCCTTGTGAGTATCGCAGTCGTCCCTGGTGCGGCTCCGAAAAATGAAGAGGCCGGGCCGAGATTAATTTGGAGGTTCGTGTCCGATCCCGGGGCCGCGGAGGCCCTGAAGCCTAGAATCAGATCGCCGACAGAAGCAGGTATGGCATGCAGGGATCCGGCAAAAGATGCAAAAGATAGCAGGGAGGCGAGCAAAGGTGATAATTTCATGTTACAGAATTGTAGAATTGATTGCGCTTTTATTGAGGTTTAGGAAAAGTCTGTGTGGAGTCGCTGGCTACGCAGGAGCCATATATGCAATGTGGTACGTCCGGGGCTTGCAGTCTCAAGAATCCTTTTTGTCACACACACCTTGCAGCCTCCGCTGACGAAACCGTCACTTGGACCGTCGGAATTTTTAGCTCTTCGACTGAATTTTTCCAGAAAACCGCTACAGTGGTTTTTACTCCTGGGAAGGCTTTTCCTGCGAAGAGGACAGCAGGCGCACTAGCTGAGATTTGTCCTTTGGAATTTGGAACGATTGAAGAAGTTTGTTCTCCATAACATCGGAGTCCGCCTTGCACCTGGAGCCAACCAACTTGCCGGAATTCGATCTGGTTTTTCCAAACTCACTTCCCGCGCCCATGCAGCCACCGCGCTTGCAGGAGATTTCCGTTTCGCGAATGAACCCTTCGAGAATGAACCGTTCCCATATCCAGATACTTCTTTTCCTCGCCGCCGTGCTGACGCTGGGCGCGGTGCTGGCTCCGCCCCTCTTCTGGGCGGGAAAATGGCTCGCCGGCATCATCGTCAGTTTCAAACAGACAGAAACCCCAGTCATCGGGTGGATCGGGCACAAGCTGACATCTCACCAGTTCGACAGCTATTATAACCGTGCATTCCTGCTCTCTGCGCTGGGACTGCTCTGGCCATTTCTGAAGTGGATGCGGCTCTCCGGCGACGACAGGGGTTTGGAAGAGAATCCGGCGCCAGCCCGGGATGCAGTGACCGGGTTCGTCCTCGCGGCAGGATTTCTCGCACTCCTAACGGCCCTGCTTCTGGGTATCGGTGCGTATGTCATGGATGAAAAGATTAACTGGAGCGGCATTCTGACTCACGCCGTGCTCAGTGGCATCGGGGCGGCACTGTTGGAGGAATGGCTCTTCCGTGGCGTGTTCCTCGGAATTGCGCTGCGGTCTTCGCATCCGTCGATCGCCATCGTCCTGGTATCCGCACTGTTCTCCATCCTGCACCTGATAAAGGCACCCGATGTGCTCGTCACCCAGCCAAGCCAGCGCGAGGCCGCGCTGACGGTGCTCCGCGGGTCCGACTGGGCCTGCCTTGCGGATACGCTGCGCACCAACCCGGCCAAGAGTGACTGGATGATCGCCGCGGAGTATAAAGCATTCGCCTATTCTCACATCGGCTGGGACTCAGGACTAAAGATGACCGCTGCCATCTTCAGGAAGTCCGCCGAGCCCACTCGGTTCTGCTCAGAATTTCTCACGCTTTTCGCCATCGGTGTCATCCTTGCCCGCGCACGCTGCTTCACGCGGTCGCTGTGGCTACCCATCGGACTGCACGCCGGCTGGATTTTTTCCAACGCCCTCTGCTCCGGAATGACAAAAACTTCGACAGCGCTGGAGGCGGGTGGCTATCAACTCGCAGTGGGCACCACGCAGATCCCGTGGATCGGGCCGGAATTGAAAGTCGGCCTGCTGCCGCTCCTGACTCTCATCTGCACTGCCGCCGTGCTGGAATGGCGGCTGCGGCGCCGCACTGCCTGATCAGGCGGGTTTCGAGGCCACCGCCATGAGCGTCTGAAAGTGAGGCGCCTCGCTTTCCCGGTCCACCACGCTGATGTGAATGTCGCTAAATCCCGCGTCGTCGAGAAAGCCGTAAATCTCCGCCTCCGCGAATCCCAGCCAGACGTCGGCATACAACTCGCGGGCCTGCTCAAACGTATGCTTGAGCAGATCCAGGATCACGATGCGGCCGCCGGGCTTCGTGATACGAAATGCCTCGCTCACCGCCCGGGCCGGCTGCTGCGCGTGATGCAGGGCCTGACTGAAAAACGCGAGATGCACCGCAGCGTCTGCTATGGGTGGCGACTCAATATCACCGTGACGGTATTCCAGATTCTTACAGCCATTCTCGGCGGCGATACGCGAACCGTAGGCGACCATTTTCTCAGAGCTGTCCACGGCGATGACTTTCTCCGCGCGGCGGGCGAGCAGTTGCGAGAAAGTGCCTTCCCCCGCCCCGAGGTCGGCGATGACCTGGCGCGGCATCAGAAGGAGAAGGGCTTCGGCGAGGCCCTTCCATCCCCGTCCGGGACAGTAGCTTCGTCCGAATTTCCCCGCGAGCTGATCAAAGTAGGCACGCGTGATGTCAGCGCGTTTGCGCAGCGTGAGTTCGAGCGCCTGCCGGTCGCGCCGCGCCTCCGCCAATTCATTTCCTCCCTCACGCAGCACATCGCGCAGCCCCGCGGCACGGGGATCGAAAGAGTAGAGACCATTCTTGCCGACCCTCCGCACCTGCACCAGGCCCGCGCTCTTCAGCAGGGCGAGATGCGTGCTGATGCGGCTCTGTTTCATGCTGAGAATTTCCTGCAGCTCCGCCACCGTCAGTTCGGCGCGGTCGAGCAGCAGCAGCAGCCGCAGCCGTGTGGGCTCGGACAGAAGGCGCAGGGATTCGAGAATGGAAATCACGACGGGCAGTGGCTTGAATTGCAGGCAGTGCCAAGCGGGCAGTTTGTTGCTGATACCTAGCCCGGTCGAGAGAGGGCAGCAGCAGCCCGGCTGCCGCGTTCCCGCCGGCCAGCGGCGAGGGGATTATTTTAACGGGATTTCTTTTCATCCCGGATGCCGGCAGTGCAGTTCGGCATCGTGCTGAGTCCGGTCGCGGCATACAGTTGTGGGTCCGCTCCATACTTGCCGGCCTCCTCTTTGACCGGCAGACGAATGCGGCGCTGAGATTCCGCCGGCCTGTCCTCACAAAACCACAGGTTGTGCGCGAAGGTGAAACTCGCGGGCTCCGTGCCGGGCCCGATGTTTACCGCTTCACTCAGCGAGTCGGATCGAAAAACGATGATGTTGTCGCGAAAGATACCCTTCCGGCACGGCACGAACTTTGGATCGCGGTTCTCCTGGAGAATGCGCAGCGCCCATTTCCCGGGACGAACGATGGTATTGAAATGCACTTTCGCTTCATCCACGCCGACAAATGCGACCGGGGCCATCACGTCCTCAAAGTAGCAGTCCTCCACCGTCAGCCGGCGCGCTTCCGCGTCCGTCCCCGCCGGGCGCATGTAATCTGCGCCGGTGCTGCCGCCAAGATTCACTCCGCGTCCGCCTGCACGGATGAAGCGGCACCTCTGCACCACCACTCGCGCGCTGCCACCTTTTATCTGCACGCCGTTGGACTGAATGGCCCGCGCATAGCCCGCAGCATCGCGCTCGAAAACACATTGCCGCACCTGCCCATCGTGGCACCCTACCATATCAATGCCAGAGCCACCCGTGCCCCAAGCCTCGACCCGGCAGCGTTCGACCAGAAAAGTATCCACACCCGAGAGCTTGATGCCGTCGCGATTCCCTTCAGGTCCGGTGCCCGTGACGAGGAGATCGCGCAGGACGATTCCTTTGGCGGACCCGGGCTGGCCACCGTCGTCTATATTCAATCCATTCGCCTTCGCGCCGGTGAATTTGATGTGGCTGACCTCCACATGCGAACAGCCTGACAAGTGCAGCCCTGACGCTCCGCCTTCGATGACCGGCGGCTGTTTCGGATCCGCAGCGGTAAGTTTCACCGGAGCCTGCGCCGAGCCTTTGACACCCGAGGCGGATATGCCCCCGGGATAAGTCCCGGGGGCCACGCGAATCACGTCGCCTGGCATGGCCGCGCGCAAGGCCCTGGTGAGTGAGTCAACGTCACCGACGTCTGCGGCCCGCACACCGGAAATTAGCAACCATACGAGGGAGAGAGGGAGTCGGAAGTTCATGACTGGATTGGCTCACGGTTGTTCCCAACATGGTCTCTGCCCAGCCCACGGGCAAGGGTCGGAATCTCCTCAGGTACCCGCGCGGGCAGGGGCCGCTCAAAGCAAGAGCCTGAACTCGCCGCCACCCACCGACTGACCGTTCACCAGCACTTCTATGCGATGCACTCCGGCGTGGTGCTTGCGAGTGCTGAAGTCCTTGATGATTTGGTGCTTCTTCACTTCCAGAGTGCCGCCACCAGGGAGTGTGGCTTCCTTGAGCTTGAAGACTTTTGGAGCACTGCGTCCGCTGGCCTTGATGTAGTGGATGCGGTAATCAATCACCAGCTTTTGAACGGTGCTCTTCCTCGAGCGCAGGGTGAAGCCGAGCTCCAAGGGACTGCCAAGGGGCAGCGTTTTCGGTTTCAACCAAAAGCCTTCGAGCGCCACGGCGGTGTCTTTTTCAAAAGAGAACAGGGCGAGAGTCGGTGCGTGGCCGGCTTTGATGAGCGTGCGACTCGCGTGACGGGCAATCCATGCGGTGTGCGGAACGCTCAGATCCCAGGAGCGCAGCACACCGTTCATGTAGTCAGGATGATCTTTGGAGATATCGTTGAGATGATTGGCGACGGACTTCCGCACGTAAGCCGAGGGATCGTTGCGGAGGGCATCGAGGATGGGTCGCGTGAGCGACGGATCGCGCAGCACGGCGTCCAGCCGAAATGACCACGGCAGACGCGGGCGACTCGACTCCGACGCCAGCCGGCGGACGTGCTCGCATGGGTCGGCGGACCACTCGCGCATTTGCGCCAGCGTAGCGGGCATATCGCGGAGGAAGAACTCGCGCACCGCAAATTCAGAGGAACCGAAGCGGGTGAAAAACTTCAGCGCATCCAGCGACAGAGCGAAGTGGTCCTGGCCAAACTGCCCTATGAAGTCAGGAAACAGCAGCGCGGTGTAACCCTGCGGCATCCTCTCCGCGACTGCACGCAGCACTTTCACGGCGGCAGGGAATTTCTCCGGCAAAAAACCCCGCAGCACGTGGCTGGTGTGGCGCATCCGCGCATTGAGTTCGCGCTGCTCGATGCCCACAAGGTTTTCGTGGATGAACGCCTTCTCCGGAAATCGTGGCATTTCCGCGGCCAGTGCTGTGGCCAGCCGCTCGTAATAAGCGGAGCCGAACATGTTCTTCAAAGGCTCGGGCATGACCTGCTATTTTTTCGTCTGCACCACCTTCGTATCATAGTGGATGCCAGCATCGCCCGGATGTTGCGCAGCCATTCCGGGACCTGATGAAAGGTGGTCCTTCGCGAACAGCGGGACAAAGGGGAAGACCAGCGGGCGGGGTTTCATATCGGCAGATGTGGCAACTGCGCGCGGTGTGGCGCAAGCAGAATGGAAGGAGTGTTCAAATCGTGAAAAGACAGGTATTGAACGAATTCCGCCAGCAGCTCTCTCGTTCTGGGGGCACCGCCCACCCGCGGCCGGTTCCCCGAGGCTTGCCCAAATTGAGGCACGGCACGGTCGCTGCGCCGCATATGTGGAGGAAGAAACGGTATTGCGCGCGCCGCACGGGAATTTATGACCCGCTTCGCATCACCAACCAACCAACCTCCCATGAACAACCGCAGACAATTCCTCCGTTCCGCCGCCGCCATTACTGCGGCTCCCTTCATCCTCCCTGGCCGCGTCTGGTCCGCCGACGTTGCGCCCAACAGCCGCATTGGCATGGGCTTCATCGGCATGGGCAAGCAGAGCGGCGGACTCCTCGGCGGCTTCATCGGCCAGCCGGGCGTGCAGGTGCTCGCCGTTTGCGATGTGGACAAGAACCGCCGCGACAGTGCGCAGAAGCGCGTGCAGGAACACTATTCCAAGAGCACACCGGACGGCTGGAAAGGCTGCGACGCTTACAACGACTTCCGCGAGTTGCTCGCCCGCAAAGACATTGATGCGGTATGCATCGCCACTCCTGACCACTGGCATGCGATCATCACCGTGGCCGCACTGGCTGCGGGTAAGGACGTGTATTGCGAGAAGCCGCTGACCCACAATGTCCACGAGTCCATCGTCGTCATGGACGCAGTGAAGAAGCACAACCGAGTGCTCCAAACCGGCTCCATGCAGCGGAGCAGTGGCGAATTCCGCGTGGCCTGCGAACTGGTGCAGAACGGCATCATCGGCAAGGTCAGCCGCGTGGACTGTCAGTTCAACGGTCCGCCGCGGCCCAACGATCTGCCGGAGGAAAATGCAGAACCCGGTCTCGACTGGGACCGCTGGCTCGGCCCCGCGGCGGTCAAGCCTTACAGCAGCGTCCTCTCCCCCCGCGGCCTGCATAATCATTTCCCGCTCTGGCGTGAGTACGCCGAATACGGCGGCGGCTACGTCTGCGACTGGGGCGCACACCACCTCGACATCGCGAAGTGGGGCCTCGGCCTGGATGACACCGGCCCCGTGGACGTGCGCTCCGTGCCTGGCAGCGTGGAAAAAATCGCATCCAAGAAAAACCTCGAAGTCGAAGGCTGCGAACTCGTCTATGCCAGCGGCGTCATCCTGAAGCACGTGCGCAACGGCTTCGGCGTTCACTTCTTCGGCGAAGGCGGCGAAGTGAAAGTGAATCGCGGCAGGTTTGAAGTCGTCATCTCCGGCAAAACCGTCGCTCAGAAAGTAGAAAAAGGCAGCGTCGAACGCGCCTACCTGACCGCCGAGAAAGAACTGCTCAAGGACGCGAAGATCAAACTCTACAAGAGCAACAACCACCTCGCCGACTTCCTCGCCTGCGTGCGCGACCGCAAAAAGCCGATCACCAACGAGATCGTCGGCGGCACCAGCGCCATCGCCTGCCACCTCATGAACATCTCCTACAAACTCGGCAAGGACTTCAAATGGGACCCCGCGACGAACAGCTTCGCCGGCGGCACCGGCGATGCGAAGTTCCTCACCCGCGAATACCGCGGCGAATATAAAGTCTAAGACCTACCGGCTGAAGGATGAAAGCATACAGCCTTTGGCCTGATACTGACAGCATCGAAATCTCTCCCGCCGCCGTGGCCGCGCTGCGTGCGGCGGGGGAGTGTTTCACCTTCATTGACTGCCGCGAGGAGGATGAATGGAACATCTGCCGCATCGAAGGTGCGGAGTTGATGCCGCTCTCGCGTTTCGCAGAAATTGCCCGCCAGCGGTTCACCGATCCGGAGGAACGCATCGTCATCCACTGCCACCACGGCATGAGAAGCGCCCAAGCTGCCGGGTTCTTGAGGCACTTTGGAATGCATCAAGTCTGCAGTATGGCCGGCGGAATCGAAGCCTGGTCGCTGGAGATTGATCCGGAAGTGCCGCGCTATTGAGCGCCGGTCACACGTCGCAGATCCCAACCGCTTGCTTGAGCGAAGCCATCACATCGGTTCGCGCCGGTATGAACTCTTGGGCCACCCAGCCCTTGTAGCCGGTGTCCGTGATTGCCTTCATGATCGCCGGATAGTACAGCTCCTGGCTGTCATCAATCTCATGCCGCCCCGGCACGCCGCCGGTGTGGTAGTGCGCAAAATACGGATGCCCGCTGCGGATGGTAGCAATGACGTCGCCCTCCATGATCTGCATGTGGTAGATGTCGTAGAGCAGCTTGAAGTGCTCCGAACCCACCGCCTTCACCAGTTCGATGCCCCAGGCGCTGTGATCACACATGTAGTCCGGGTGATTCACTTTGCTGTTCAGCAACTCCATCACGAGGGTGATGCCGAGCTTCTCCGCGAGGGGCAGCAGTTTCTTCAGACCCACAGCGCAGTTCTTCAGCCCTGTGGCGGCGTCCATCCCGTTCCGGTTGCCTGAGAAGCAGATAACTTTCTTCATGCCCGCGTCTGCGCTGGCCTTGAGCAATGGCTCATACGCTTTCACCAGCAGGCAGGGCTTACGCACGTAACAGGTTAGTGAGGAGCTTGTAGAGAAAGTCGGGCCGGCGGGCGGCCTTTTTCATTAGGCGGGCGACGCTCATTTTGGGGAATTCCGGCTTCAGAAGCTTGAGGAGGTTCATCGCGGTCTTGCG